>PKUH01000023.1:0-1257 GCA_002869615.1 Desulfuromonas sp.
CGAAAGAACAGGCCAACATGCTGATGATCGTGATGATGCTTCTGGCCGCCGCGGTCGGTACCGTGATCGCCTTCTTTGTCACCCGTTCGATCACCGCCCCGGTTGCCCAGGCTCTTGGCCTGGCAACAGAGATCGGCCAGGGCGATTTTACCGTGCGGATGAACATGGACCGGGCCGACGAGATCGGTCAGCTCGGCAATGCCCTCGATGTTATGGCCGCCAGCCTGCAGGGGCAGGCCGACATGGCCGACAAGATCGCCCAGGGCGACCTGACCGTCGATGTCAAGCTTGCCTCGAACAAGGATGTGCTCGGCAAATCCTTACGCAAGATGGTCGAAGTGTTGCAGGATACCATCGGCCAGGTCATGGCCTCGATCGAAAACGTCTCGAGCGGTGCCCAGGCAATGAGCGCCTCCTCCGAAGAGATGTCGCAGGGTGCCAGTGAGCAGGCCGCCTCGGCCGAAGAGGCCTCGAGCTCGGTCGAGCAGATGAACGCCAACATCCGGCAGAACGCCGACAACGCCCTTGAAACCGAAAAGATCGCCACCCAGGCCGCAACCGAAGCCCGGGAAGGGGGCGAGTCGGTCTCGCGCACCGTTATCGCGATGCGTGATATTGCCGACAAGATCAATATCGTCGAAGAGATTGCCCGGCAGACCAACCTGCTGGCCCTAAACGCCGCGATCGAAGCGGCCCGGGCCGGCGATCATGGCAAAGGGTTTGCCGTCGTTGCCGCCGAAGTCCGCAAACTGGCCGAACGCAGCCAGATCGCCGCGGCCGAGATCAGTGAATTGTCGGTCAGCAGTGTCGATGTCGCCGAAGCGGCCGGCGCTGCCCTGGAGAAGATCGTACCGGGGATCCAGAAGACCGCTGAGCTGGTGCAGGAGATTGCCGCGGCCAGCCGCGAGCAGGACGCCGGAGCCGAGCAGATCAACAGAGCGATTCAGCAGCTCGATACGGTCATCCAGCAGAATGCCTCGGCCTCCGAAGAGATGGCGAGTACGGCCGAGGAGCTCTCCAGCCAGTCGGAGCAGCTTGGCGAGATGATCTCGTTCTTCAACGTCGGTAACGCCCGTCGGCAGATCGCGGCGCGCAAGCACCTGACCGCCGAAGATCACCAGGCCAACCTGAAGAAAGCCCAGCTGGCGATGCCGTCACCGGCAGGTAAAGGCAACGGCAGTGGCAACGGTTCCATCGGAATTGCTCCGGGCACAAAGAATGCCAGCTCCGGCCGGGCCGATACCCTCGATCAGGATT
>PKUH01000023.1:1265-4263 GCA_002869615.1 Desulfuromonas sp.
ACGGCAGTGGCAACGGTTCCATCGGAATTGCTCCGGGCACAAAGAATGCCAGCTCCGGCCGGGCCGATACCCTCGATCAGGATTTTGAACAGTATTGATAGCAACAACGAACGGCAATCGATTCCAGAGGAGATGAATATAATGATGATCAAGAGAGTTCTCAGTGCCGTACTTATCCTGCTTGCGATTCTGTCCGTCCAGCCGGCAGTGGCATCACAGGGCATCAGTCCGGATAAAGCGATCCAGTTACTTAAAAACGGCAACCAACGCTTTGTCGAGGAAAGGCCGGAACATCCTCATACCAGCAGTGCCCGCCTGATTCAGGCAGGACGTGAAAACCAGGGTGACCATGCCTTTGCGACGGTGATCACCTGTTCGGATTCGCGTATTCCGCTCGAACGTATTTTTGATGTTGGCATCATGGATATTTTCGTCGTCCGGGTCGCCGGTAACGTCGTTGATACCGATGAGGCCGGATCGATTGAGTATGGGCTGGCTCACGTTAATACCCCGGTTCTGGTTGTTCTGGGGCACACCCAGTGTGGTGCGGTGACTGCCGTGACCAACGCTGTTCAGGGTCGTGGCCATGAGCTGGAACGGAACATTCCGCCACTTGTCGACAATATTGAACCAGCCGTCCGCCGAGCCATGGATAAATTTCCAAGGCTCCGGGGCAAAGCAGTTATCCCGGCCGGTATTGAAGAGAATGTCTGGCAAGGCATTGAAGACCTTTTCATGATCAGTCCGGCTTCGCGCAATCTGGTCAAGAAAGACAAAACAAAGATTGTTGGTGCAATTTACGATGTCGGCACCGGTGAGATCGATTGGTTGCCAGAGGAAAAAGTCGACCGGATATTATCCCGGGTTGAACAGAACCCTGCTCGTGCCATGAACGCCATGGCCGGTGGCCATTAATTCAGAAGGAGATTGGACATGTTGAAGCAAATATCTATCGGAATTATAACTATTTCATCCCTTCTCTTGTTGGTGCTACCGTCAACGGTTCTGGCGTCAAAGGGTATCAGCCCCGACCAGGCAATGCAGATGCTGAAAAAGGGAAATGACCGCTTTATTTCGGGCAAGTCAAAGCATCCTCGTAGCACCAAGCAGCGCCTGATTCAGGCCGGCAAAGAAAACCAGGGCGAACATGCCTATGCGACGGTGATTACCTGCTCTGACTCCCGGGTCCCGGTTGAACGGATTTTTGATGCCGGGGTTATGGATGTGTTTGTAATTCGGGTGGCCGGCAATGTCGTCGATACCGATGAGGCCGGGTCGATTGAGTATGGGCTGGCCCATGTCAATACCCCGGTTCTGGTTGTCCTGGGCCATACCCAGTGTGGTGCGGTCACTGCCGTGACCAATGCCGTTCAGGGTCGTGGCCATGAGCTGGAGCGGAATATTCCGCCTTTGGTCGACAATATTGAGCCGGCTGTGCTTCGGGCGATGGAAAAATACCCGGGATTGAAGGGCAAACTGGTGATTCCGGCGGGCATCGAAGAGAATGTCTGGCAGGGGATCGAGGATCTCTTTATGGTCAGCCCCTCGAGCCGTGAACTGGTAAAAAGTGGTCAGGCGAGGGTTGTTGGCGCAATCTATGATGTTGGCTCCGGCAAGGTCAAGTGGTTGCCGGAATCGAACGTCGGGCAGATCTTGACCCGGGTTGAAAATAATCCGAACCGCGAAATGGTTGCTATGGCCGGTGGCCATAGCGAACCTGCGAACAGTGGTGGCTCTTACTCGAGTAGTCATGGCGGCGGACATGGTGAAATCAGTTCAGCCAGCCATTCCGGGGCTGCTGTCAGTGGTGACAAGGTAACCCTGATTGACCGTCGGATGATGAATGAGCTCGACGCCGGGCGCCATCGCCAGTCCAGGATTGAAAATGTCAACCTGCAATCGAAAAGTTCCTCCGTCGGTTTTATCTTCCTGATTGCCGGCGTGCTCGTCATGATCGGTTGCGGGATCGGATTCTCGCGAACCCGCCTCTTTGCAAATTTGAAGATTGGTGGCAAGCTGGCGACCGGCTTCGGAACGGTGGTGACGCTCGTTGTTATCCTCGGTGTCGGCAGTTACTATTTTATGGATGTGATCAATACCGAATATGATGCCGCTCTCGGGGCTATTGATCTCGATATGATGGCGAGTGAAATCAGCACTCTCCAGGGTGAATATATTGTCTTTGGTATCGAGGATAACGCCAGGGGTGAAAAGATCGTCAAGGAAGTCAACGGCCTGATCACCCAGTATTCGGACGATCTGACAGATATGGCAGCTTTCAACCTGTCCGCCCAGATTAATAGTGAGCTCGACCGGATCAGGGGACTGGTTGGTCGCTATGATGAGACCTTCAAGGAAATGGTCGACTCATACCACAAGGTCGAGCGCGACAAGGAGGTTCTCGAAGAACTTTCGCATGATATGGAATCCCAACTTGCCGAAGTGACAAAAGAACATGAGGCCGAACTGGATGCGATTGAAAACGCGCGGCGGATCGATGTCGGCCAGCTCAAGTTGCAGACAAATCTGGTCGAATCGCTGTTCGAAGCCGAAATTCGGGTCGCCGAGGTGGCTGGCGAGTCGGCGGAGTTCATGCTCGACAAACGGATTGCCCGGATCGAGCCGATGGAGCGGTTGCTCGGTGAACTGCTCGGTTATCTCGGCACTGCCAAGGCGATATTTCCGCAATTGAGTAACAGCCAGGCGGAACAGGCTGCCGATCGGCAGCGGATGCAACGTCTTGAGGATGAGGTGCACGAATATATTGAGGCGCTCTCCGAGGTCGTTGTTGCCGAACTGCAGGTCGAGGTCAACCAGGTTGATGCCAGAGAAGAAATGACGGGTATTGAAACCCTCGCCGGCGGCATTGCCACGTATCTGGATGGCGAAGCGGAGTCGGCGAAAGAACAGGCCAACATGCTGATGATCGTGATGATGCTTCTGGCCGCCGCGGTCGGTACCGTGATCGCCTTCTTTGTCACCCGTTCGATCACCGCCC
>PKUH01000024.1 GCA_002869615.1 Desulfuromonas sp.
ACCAAAGGGCGACCTCAAGAGCTCCGGGGGTGAGTCAAAATCATCAATGGATTCCTGATCGGAGTCGAAAAGCTGAACGGGGACACTACCCGAAGTTCAGGGAAGTGTCCCCTGACCAGGAGACAGGAAGAACCGCCGGGTCCCGGCCCGGCAGCCGGGCTCATTTCTTTATTAAGCGATAAAGAAACGAACCAAAGAAACCGCTCCCTTGCAGGGGCTTTTTTGTTTGTTCTAAATTGTTTCTGTTCAACTGTGCTACCGGGGAGTTTGCCTTGAGGCAAACGCAGTTCGTCGCTGTGGCGGTTGCGGTCGGGCTGCGGTTTAGTGATCGCGCTGACGGGAGCGACCTCAAGAGCTCCGGGGGTGAGTCAAAGGCAAAAGTATTGAGATTTGTTCCTGATTCTCTCTGACAGCTTATAGCTTAAAACTCACAGCTATCTTAAAGTGCGATATACCAAAAAAGGGGCAGCGTGCGCTGCCCCTTTGAGATCTCTATTTCCGGATATCAGGGATTCAATTCGAGATTGATCAGGGTTTCGCCGGTCGGTTCCTCGGTTGACCAGTCAGCGATAATCTCTTCTTTATTTGAATCAAAATCGTAGGTATAGACCTTGACCTGAACTTTGGTCATCCATGGGTCCCCCGGGATGGAATTGTAGGTCACATCGATCGTGTTGTTGCCATGCTGTAACTGACTGCCGCTGCCGGTGTAGTTGTAGCTCATATCCTCTTCACCCTTGATCTGGTAGAAATCCTGACCGTTAACCCGGACTGAGCCCTGGTAATTAATTGCGTAGATATAAATATAGAGCTTTGATTGATCATCGATCTGGCCGCTGAAACTCACGGCACCGGCGGTGCTCCCTTTCGGCCGGAACTTATCGAGGGGGCTGCTCTCATTCTTCGGTTCGACAGCAGCCGGATCCATAATCTCTCCGACCTGGATCTGCGGTGATTTCGCCACATCATAATAGCCGCCGGATGGAAAGTCGAGAAACAGACGGGCTTCGTAAATACCGGGACTGGCCGGAGCGAGGAACGTCAGTGTGCCGCTTGATCTCGAACCGAGATATTCGAATTCTCCATACTGTTCATTCGGGTCATCGACCCGGTAAAGGGCGACCCAGTCCTTCTCGGCCGGTTCGTCAATACCGCTGAAGCTGACAAAGATGGTGGCGCCCGGTTCCACCCTGGTGTTGCTGACCGTCAGCGTGGCGTTGCTGTCGATCACCTTCTGTGGTGGAGCCGCAGCGGTTGAATTCTGTGGACCGGTTTTGTTCTGCTGGTGCAGTCCCGGCTGGTCAAGCATTTCGAAATTAAAATCGTCGCTCGTAAAGGGTGCCATCAGGGCGCCAAAAAAAGCGCCACCGGCAACAAGGAAAATAATGACCGGCAGGACCAGGTATCCGACAGAGCCGGCGACGATCCATTTTGTCTTGCGGCCGGTTGAAGCGTTGACCGGGTGCGTTCCCTTGATCTGCTGCAGATCAAAGTACATGGTAAAGATGAATATCAGCGAGAATGGTGTGGTCAGCAGCGACAAAAGCGGACCGACCAGCGGAATGGCACCCACCGCCATGCAGATCAGGGCAAGGATGACGACTTTGAAAAAGGTGTTCCAGCCGTGCCCCTTGACGTATTGATAACTCTTGAGCAGCGAGTTCATGCCCCGTTCCTGTTCAACAGCGATGATGAAAGGAACAAAAAGGAACCAGACTGTAAACAGTACGCCGGGGATGAAGAAAAGAAAATAGGCCCCGACGATCAGAAATGAAGAGAGTGAAAGGGCCCACATGAAAGACCAGACCTGGTCCCGGCCGCGCCGCAGCGCTTCGCCGAAACCGCAACTCTGATCGATAACCGCATGGACAAAGGCTCCATACCCCCAGAACAGGACGTATGACATGACGAGAGCCGTGACCAGGCTGCCGAGTGGCATCAACAGCCAGCCGAGGCCGGGAATCAGCGGCATGGTGACAGCGGTGCCACCGCCGAAGATCACTCCTGCTGCCAGGGTCATGATGAACATCAGCAGGTAGAGCCCGATCAGCACGAAGAAACGGCTGGCAAAAACCCCGAAACTCTGGCTGAAGAGGTTGCCGATCGATTCCGGACTGCCGCCGAGACCGGCGTGCGGATCGACCGGGGCGGCAGGCTGTTGCGGCGGCGGTGTCGGACGCGGCGGAACAGCCGCTGCCGAGCCCGGGGCCGCGCCTGAAGCGGCCGAATCACGCGGCTCAGCCGCCTGCAGCTTCGCCGGATCGAGCGGGAATTGATGTTTGCACTTGGGGCAATTGACCTTGACCGGTTTGGACGGTGCTTTGTCGCGTGGCACGGTTTTGGTCAAGCCGCAGTACGGACAGGTGATATTCACCATGCTCATGAGGTTCCTCCAGAATTAATGGACCAAGCCTATCATACACTTCAGTTCAATCCCGGTCAGCCGGGAAAATAATTTCATCGATCTTTCGGCCGGTTCCGCACCGGGTCAGGTAGAAGAAGAGCCGGATATGGCGCCGGCGATCATCGAGATGGCGGAAGACGGCAGCAAAGTATTGCAGCTTTGTCCCCTGGCCGCGCAGCTCGAGTTGCCGCTGTTGCACGCTCTGCCGGACGATGGTCTGTTCGTCCGGGCGCAACCCGGTGTCGAAGAACCCGGGAGCCCGGGCCGGGATCACCCGTTCACACAGGGCATAATCCCGGGCGAGGTGTTCTGTCAGAACCAGCCGCTCCGGCTCGGCGAAGAGTTCCTCGACAGCAGCGCAGACCGCTTCGAAGATGCCATTTTGTGACAGCGGCAAGCGGAACAGTCCTTTCTTTTGCAAATGCAGAGCCAATAATTCAAGGGTTTTGCTCATGCCGCCGGTCAGCCCGGAAGCAGCCCGGAGAAAGTTTCGTAAACGTCCGGAATTCCAGGTTAAATCTATAAATCTGCTGATCGCCCTGAGGCACTCGAGGTCAGCGAAGTCGAGATCGTTATTGCTGGTAATGGTGTACGGAGGATTGGGATCGTAGCGCAAGTTTTGCGTTTTCGCCGCATCGCGCAACGGCGCGCCGGGGAGCAGCTTGACCGGTTCGATTTGCAGGTGATCCGGGTTCAGCGCGAACAGCCTGTCGATCGAATCGAGGAACTGGGCTGCGGTTTCGCCGGGCAGCCCGGCGATCAGGTCGAGATGGAGTTCGATCCGGGTTCTCTTGCTGAGCTGTTCGATATTGTTCAGCAGCTTATCGAGCGAGACCTTGCGATCAATCGCGGTCAGGGTTTCGGGCAGCGTCGATTGCACCCCGATTTCGAAATGAAACATCCCTTTCGGCACCTGTTCAAGCAGCTCCAGGGTCGGCTCATCGAGCAGGTGGCCGCCGATTTCAAAATGGAAATGCGTCTCCCGGTTGTTGTCGAGGATGAACTTGAAGATCTCATAGGCGCGCGGCGCGTCGTAATTGAAGGTGCGGTCAACCAGCTTGACCTTGCCGACCTGCTGCTCGAGCAGCCAGCTCAGATCGGCCTTGATCCGTTCCATTGAAAATGATCGTACCGAATCGTCGAGGGCGCTCATGCAGAAGCTGCAGTTGTAAGGGCAACCGCGGCTGGTTTCGAGGTAAACGAAGCCGCGTGCGGTGTCGACCAGGCCGCCGCTGAACGGCGAGGGGATGTCATCAAGGTTGTCGAGCGGCGGCAGATCCGGGCCGTTGGCTATGGCATCGCCATCGCGCCAGGCGAGTCGTGGCACCGCGGCCGGCTGCTTTCCATATTGCCAGGCGCTGAGAAGGCCCCGCATCGGGATCTCGCCTTCGCCCCGGATCAGGGCGGTGAGGCCGGGGTGGCGCGTGAAAATCCCTGCATCTTCGAAGGAGACCTCGGGGCCGCCGATGACCAGCTTCAGCTCCGGGTTGACCGTTGACAGCAGGTCGACCAGTTCGAGGGTTTCGCGCCGGTTCCAGATGTAGGTCGAAAATGCGATGACGTCCGGCTTCTCGGCGAGCATCGCCGACAGAATGTTCTCCTTCGGTTCATGCACGGTGTACTCGCGGATCAGTATTTCACCACAGGCGTCGCCGCAGTAGGCAGCGATGCAGGGCAGGGCGAGGGAGTTGTGGATGAATTTGCTGTGCAGGGTCGTCAGTAGGGTTCGCATATCACCAGAGATAATAACGGAAGGGAGCCGACATGGAAAGTTGATTTACCGTTTTTTCGGCCTGTGTTATCTTCCCTTATGATGAGTCAAAACAAAACCATACTGGCCGTAATCGCCGATGAGCAGGGCGAGGTCTTCGAACATCCCGACCTGCTGCTCGCCGGCATGAACGGCATGACCGCCCGGAGCCCGCATGCCGATGAGCTGATCCCGCTGCCGGAGGGGAGCCGCCTCTTCACCATCCCCGGCACTCCGCCGATGGGAATCGATCGAAAAAGCGGCGAGCTGGTTGTGCGTGACCATTTGCCGCAGGGCTGGGGCGGCGGCCGGGCGCAGGCGGTCTCGGCCTTTCTGACTCCGGCCTACACCCGGACCCTGTTGCCGGCTGCCGCCTGGCAGCGGAAAAAGCAGATGCTGCCGCTCTGGTCGTACACCGCCGTTGGCTGGTGTGTCGAAGAGGAGCGCTTCTATGCGGCGGCGGTCTGTGTCGACCGCAACCGGCAGTGGCAGCCGGAACATTTCGATGACCGGCAGCTCGATCCGCTGGTCCGCCAGGCGTTGCAGGAAAACCCGGAGAATCGTCTGCTCGAGCAGTTGTCGCGCTGTGCCCTCGATTACCACTGCTTCGCCGCCAAAAACCTCTTCTTCCGGCGCTGGGAGGCGCCGCTTCCGACCTCGCCAACCTGTAATTCACGCTGCATCGGCTGTATCTCGCTGCAGGAGTCGGATTGCTGTCCGGCCAGCCAGGACCGGCTGACCTTTGTGCCGACGGTGCAGGAGCTCTGCGAAGTCGCGGTGCCGCACCTCGAAGCGGCGGAGCATGCGATCGTCTCGTTCGGCCAGGGCTGCGAGGGCGATCCGATCCTCCAGGCCGAGACCATCTGCGAATCGGTGCGGCAGATGCGCCAGACAACGGCGCGCGGCACCATCAACTTCAACAGCAACGCCTCGATCCCGGATGCAATCGATCGTCTGGCCGAGGCCGGGGTCGAATCGATCCGGATTTCGCTCAACTCGGTGCGCGAGGATGTTTATAATGCCTATTACCGACCGGCCGGTTACGCTTTTTCCGATGTCATGGAATCGGTCCGGCGGGCCCGGGCGAACGGGCTCTACACCATGCTCAACTACCTGGTGTTTCCGGGAGTCAGCGACCAGCGGCCGGAGGTCGATGCCCTGGCCGACCTGGTCGAAGAGACCGGTATCGATATGATCCAGATGCGCAACCTCAGTCTCGATCCGACCGTGTACTGGGAGGCGACCGGCGAAGAGGGGGAGGGTATCGGCATGCGGACCATGCTCGATGAACTGAAGCGGCGAATCCCGAAGTTGCAGTTCGGCTATTTTAACCGGACGAAAGAGAATTTCTATCCGGATGGTCATGAGAGTGACTGGCCGATTGGATAACTTTGTGTAACCGGAACGTCTGTGTTCGCGGGTGCGGGCTGACATGAGAGCCGCTCAAGAGCAACGGGGTGGCAGTCAAAAGCAAAAGCCCTTTAGCCCTCGGATAAAGATAAAAGGGAACAGTCCACATCGGGACAGCCCCCTTTTCTTTTCTTACAGCTTAAAACTTACAGCTTACAGCTAACGCTTCACCGCTTATTTCGGCGTAATCTTGATCTCGACCCGTCGATTGAGCTGGCGGCCGTAGTTGGTGTCGTTGCTGGCGATCGGCTGGCTCTCACCGAAGCCGACTGCGGTAATCCGGCTGGCAGCAACACCGTTGGCGAGCATGATATTGCGCACTGCGCCGGCCCGGCGTTCGGAGAGGGTCTGGTTCAGCGACTCGCTGCCGGTGCTGTCGGTGTGTCCGGAAACAACAATCCGGGTCTTCTCGAATTCGGCGAGGACCGCCGACATCCGGGCGACGTCGCTCTGCGATGAACCGAGCAGGGTGAACGAGCCGACATTAAACTGGTTGTCGGAACGGAAGGTCACGAACAGGACGTTGCCGTCCCTGACGATATTAACCCCTTCGACCGAGGCCAGGGCGTTGCGCATCTTCTGCTCCTGGACGTCCATGTAGTGGCCGATGCCGGCACCGGTGGCGGCGCCGAGGGTGGCCCCGACCAGGGTTCCTTTGGTGTCGCCGCGTGCGGCCTGACCGACCAGGGCACCGGAAGCAGCGCCGATCAGCGCGCCTTTCTGGGCTTTTGTCATCGGCTCGGCACAGGCGCTGAGCAGCAGGGCGATCGATATCAGTACAAACAGTTTTTTCATAGTCATCTTCCCCTTAAGGTTATTGTTTTCCATTATTATAACCTTCATTTCCTGATTCGGACAGGTGGATATGCACAGTTTTTACTCGATTTGAATTCAATAGTGGGCAAAAGCCCAGGAATAGCTGGTCTGGTACTTCTCCTTGCCGAACCTGTTGACGGCCTTGAACATCACCCGGGCGATCCAGGCTGATCCTCCATCCTCTTTGATCTCCTGTTTCAATGCCAGGTCAGCCGCCCGTCTTTCCGCGGTGTTCCCTTTTTCGCCGTAGGCATATTTCAGGTCGTGGCGCAGGGCGATTTCGGTGATGTTCGGAATGCCGAACAGCCACGCGAAGAGCCCGTCCGGAGCCATTGATACACCGTCGAAGCGCCAGCTTTTGTACCGCTCCGGGTGGGCTGTTATGCGGTCGACGAGATACTGGAACCGGTAATGCCGGCAGAGTTCGATAGCGCGTTCGGTGGTGATGGTTTCGCCGATTTCGGGGAGGGTGATGTTTGGCTGGGCGTCGGCCAGGGTTGAACCGGCGAGCAGGGTGGCAAGGATCAGGGTGATGAAGAGGGTGAGCCGCTTTTTGATGAAAAGATGGTGCATCGGTTATTTCGTTTTCCTTTTAGGATGCCAATACGAAACGGAACTTCGTAACAGTGTCCTCCTGGTAGCCCTGTACTTTGGTCACCCAGGATCAGATGACAGGTTGGTGTGTCCCTTTACGTGGTCGTATCGTAAGGTGGAATTACTTTAACCCTAACAGATAAGGATAAAAAGTACGATCCTCCTCAAATCTGATCCAGGCCTAATCGGCAATGCCTGTCGGTACGTCGACGTTCTGAATCAATTCATTGGCAGGCCTCGGCTCTATCCCTATTAAAAAACGGATAACCGCTATAAATAAAATGATTTTGGTAGGGATCAGAAAATAACTTGCGAACAGCATAACGGCATAACTGGCGCCGCCACCTTCAATCGTGGATGCGAACAACCGTATAGTGATATATGAAATAAAAATAAAATTTCCAATTCCAAACAAGGTGTTGCTGAGGTAATGACGTTGAATTCTTTTTGCAATGTTCAATTTTTTGAAAATCAAATAGAGCAAAATCGCGGTCGGTATGTATGTCAAAAACAAACCTGATAAATGGTAAAGAACGGGAGGGTACTGCCTGAAAAACTGACCATACATCCCATTCGAAATGTTCTTTAGTACCACGCTTCCAAGTGGAATAATGCTGCCCAATAGTATTGTGAACCCCAATATTGCATTGACCATTTTAATTCCCCCTCCGTTGATTTTCAGTCAATAGTTCGCGAAAAGCATTGGCGACCGGTCATATCATCCTCATCGAACTTCCCGCCTCCTATCAATACCTTTCCGGTCCTTGACTGGATGGGTGGACACCCTTATTGAAATGTTTGGTCGAACTTGTCTTGATCAAGATATTTTTCGAATGCTCCAAGAGCTTGAGAAACGCTCGGCTCGGTCATCAACTCCTGCATGGCAACTTCTCCCACGATTCCGAACGCATATTGAATCGATGAGGTGCCACCTTCTTTAAAGGCTGCATTAGCCGTCTGCGGACAATCTTCGGTCATAAGACGTGTTATTAACCCGCCGACATATTTGTTCATACCATCGAAATCTTTCTGCGTCGCTTTTGTGTACGGTTTAATGGTGCTATGCGTAGACATCCCAAAGTAAATCCATTTAGCCAGGTTTTTTCTTTCTTTGCCATTAATCGAGTCAGTAAGGCAAACTGCTAAATCCTGAGCGGCTTGACCCGCATGCGTTATCACGGGGGTCAGTGTCAGCATGATGATGAGCAATGATGTCACAAATAGATGGTTTTTCATTGCAACTCCTTTTTTATCAACGGTTCATGATAATCGGCGGCGACGAAATGTTCGAACACCACCGCAATTTTAGACATTTTGCTTTTCAGATTCACACAGACGTATTTTCCGTCTGGTTGATTAGTTTGTTAGAAATTCTCTTTAAAGCTACAGAACCAAAAACAATATAAATACCAATATTGAAATAAATAAAGAAAAGATGAAAGCGTACCGTTTGGTTATGAATTTGGAAATTATTGCTCCATTCATTATGGTTGCAATGATTAATGAAGTTAAAAATAATTCGTTACCAACTATCGGGCCTAACATAAAAGACCACGGAAAACTGGTGATTGTCAGGGATATTACCAACGTGTAATTTAAGGCACTATATGGATCACCATTTTTCAGTGTAATTAAATACGCTATGAATAATGATATCAAGATAGGCGATGATGCTAATATGCCGTCTCTTATAAAATTGACAAGCTGTGAGATATGTTTACTCATTCCATATCAACGGACCAAGCTAAGCGGGCTGGGCCTGGTCACTTTCAAATTAGTAGAAACCTTTACGCGAACCACCGCCGTATTTCCCAGTCCGCTTGAGCAATTGGTTAGCCATTCGACCTCTACGATTTAAGCATAGAGATGAACATGCCCACCGTTATAAATAAGCCAATATAGAAATAGTAAATTTTAAGTAACAAAGGTGGCTTGACTAATATTTTAGTTGGTAGGAAAGCCACAATTAAAGTTGGGAGAAAAGCAATGAAGAATGCTATTGCTTCAATTTTTTGCGTGGGAGTGTTGTTTTCAGCTAACACAATTATGGCAAAACTGACAATCCCACCGATAATAAAAATTGGGACGAATATAAACAGTCTGACAAGTATGACAATAGAATTTTCCATATATGTGGCTAACTACTGATTAGACGGAATTATTTCCGCATAATATTCACTGTGAATTACTAAAGAACTGGCTACAGCTTCATGATTCCAGCAACTTAACATTTTGATCTGTAATATTGAAAATGAAAATGCGACCAATTCCCATCAATTTAATAAACAAAAAAGTTACCCATAATTCCGTCAAATGACGAAAAAAATTATCAGGTATACTCAAAAATAATTCGGCTCATTATAGCAACCATTTCTTACATTTTTCTTACATCTGGAGGGAAAATCAGGTGCTCCTGAATTTTTCTTGCAGGTGCCGTTGGGCTTCGACCAGGAAGCGGGCAGAGTCTTCTTCCAGCTCGTCATAATGTTTCAGTAACTCACCATACCCCTCGGCCAGCGGATTCTCCCGCTTGATCCGCTCACCAATGCGGATCAGGGCGCGCTCCATCACCTCGACCTCGCGGTAGGAGACGAGCCAGTTGTATTGAATCATGCGTGGGGCGACAGCTTGTAGCTTTTCCGGCAGGATGTGTTGGTATTCCTCGAGCAGGAGGTAGGTCTCTAAGGCGAATTCCTCGAGGGTCCCCTCGGCGTGCCGGTCCCAGTTGCGGGCAAGGAAGTGATCGTAGAATACATCGATGAGAATGCCGCGGAAATAGCCAAAGCGGGGATCGATCCGTTCACGGCTGGCGTTGACCGCCGGGCTGACCTGGGAAAAGGAATCGATGCTCCGGTGCTGACGCAGGCCGTGGATGATCTGCGGATGGTAGGGTGCCTTTTCGAGCCGTCCTTTGACGAAATCGCCCATCATATTGCCGAGGCGGACGAGGGGGGTCGGATCGGAGAGGTGGAGGTGCATCAGGTAGTTCATACTGAGATTATAAGGCGGAAACGGTCTGCTGTCCCGTTTCACCGCTTCCGAGGACGCCGTCCGCCATACGGATATGCTCGATATCGGTCCAGTCGAGGCCGAGCAAGGCGGCACCGGCCGCATCAACGGCGACCGGATCGGTGCCGACGATCAGCTTGCCGAGCGGCGGTTCGCAGTGGGCGCCGCCGAGGTGGTATTCCGGCATGCCGATGCTGGCATCGACGAGGGCGAGGTCGGGGGCGCGGTGGCGGTTCAGCTCGAAGATCGATTGGTGCATCCGGTTGTGAAAGGATGATTTCTTCCAGTAGCCGCCCTGCTGATAGTGGCTCGGTGGGGCGCAGCCGATCATGTTTTTCATCGAAACCGTTACATCGGCCAGCGAATGGGCCTTGAGCACCGGCACCGAGACGACAAAACTTTCGAACAGGATCTCCGGCAGGTACATCTCCGGGAAAATCGTGCAGTCGCTGATTTCCAGACGGCGCAGTGGCGCCTCGTTGAGGTCGATCAGCGGGATGTTGTGACGGACGGCAATCTGGCGATAGCCGAGCTCCTGGTAGATTTCGGTGGTCGAAAGCTGGCGGTCACCGCTCCCTTCGGCGATGACAATCTCGCCGTCACAGTTTTCTGAAATGGCGACAACCAATGCTTCGGCGATACTGACCGGCAGGGTGATCGGCGGTGGTGACGCATTGACCAGGTTCGGCTTGATCAGGATTTTCCGTTGGTCACGCAAAACGTCAAACGCCCCGGCATTGGCCAGGGCGGTATGGACTGATTCTTCAGCTGAGATGTAGTTTTCAATGTGACAAGGTTTAGCCATGATCCTGTGCCCGCGGGCTCCGGATTGATTACATCATGAGGATCTTGTTCTTGAGGATCAGGATCTCAAACGACATCGCCATCTTCGCCGCCAGTTTCTGCAGATCGAGCAGTTTCTCCGGCAGGTCGGCGCTTTTGTCGTCGATATAGATGATGGTGACAACCCGGCCCATGACGATAACCGGAACGAGCAGGGCGGTCGGCGGCATATTGCCGCCCATCGATTCAACGAGCCGGAGATTGTCGGCGCTGGCTTTCGGGATCGGGCCGATATAGTAACTGGCGGTGTCGATGACCGTCTTCAGGATCGAGGGGTGATCGAGGGTAATCTGGAACTGCCCGAAATCGGTTTTGGGCTTAACATCGACATAAAGTTTCCATCCCTGAACTACTTGTCCACGGATCTGGAAGAGGGCGGCGCGGTCGACTTCCTGGCCGAGATGCGCGATCAGGCTGTCGGCAATATCCTCGCGATCAGCCGGATCGGCCAGGTGTTTGAAGACTTCCTCGATCGAGAAAGAATCAATACTCGCGATGCTCTCCTCAACGATATCGGCCTCGGCGAGATCAAAGACTTCGTCCGGCTCGGGCTCCGGTTTTTTTGCCGGCGCCGCCGGTTTCGGTGGAGCGGCAGCCGGCTTTCGCTCTGGCGCTGCCGGCTTCGGCGGCTCCTCGATCACTTCGTCGTCTTCGTCATCTTCAAACTTTATCGTGCGGGCCGTTTTCTTTTTCGTCTCCTGCTTGGTCTTCTCTATCGCTTCCTGCTCAGATTCTTTCTTCCTGGCCTCGAGGTGTTTCTGTCGCTGCGTCTCCATGTCCTTGATTTTTGGCGCAACGGTGGCCGGAACTTCTTCCGGCATGATTTCGTTGCCGACCTTGTCAGGTGAGCTGACCTCTAATTCATCGCGTAAAGATCCCTCGACTTTCTTGCTGACCTGGACGTAGCGGATTTCCCGCGGGATGTGGTAATACTTTTCCAGGGCGAGGATCAGACGAACTTCGGCGGCGACAGCCGGACGCACGATCAGACCGGTCCGGAAGGAGATCTCATCGATCGCCTTGAGGTCGGACGGGTTGGCCATGACCAGGGTCAGCTTGCGATGTTCGATCGAAAAAGGTACGACCTGGTACTGTTCGGCAATGTCGCGGGGGATAAGGTGGATCACATCATCCGGAATATTGTGGAGTTCTTCACCGGAAACGAGCGGAACCCGGAGCATGCGGCTCAGGGTCTTGGCGATATCATCTTCACGAACGAAGTCGAGCTCGATCAGGTTGGTGCCGAGCTTGCCACCAAAAATAACCTGGTATTTCAACGCCTCCTCGAGTTGATGAGGCGAGATTACACCCTCCTGGACCAGGAGTTCACCGAGTTTCATTGCAGCTGCCATACGGCCCCCAACAGTATTAAAACGGACAAGTAGTAAAGGTTACAAACAATCCGACTATTTAAAACCAGATTTTGTCAATAGTCAACCGTTAGCTTCGAGCCGCCGGAAATATTCATTCCGGCACCATTCTTCGGTGGCAATCATGGCGGCCAGGGCGTCCCTGAAGCCATCCCGGCCGATTGCAAAAACACCATGTCCGAAAACCATGACCGCTCCGGGCTCGCCGATCACCGGGGCGATGCGTTCAGCCAGGCCGCCGGCGCCGACTTCTCCGGCAACAATCGGGATAGTGCCGACCTGGCGAACATGCGGGCAATCTTTCCAGCAATCGGTGATCGGGCACTCGGCCGTTTCACAGATCATGCTCATGATGACGGCAAATTTCGGATGTCCGTGCAGCAGGGTCCGGGCGCCGGTTTGAGCATAAACCTTCTGGTGCGCCAGCAGTTCGCTCGATGCAGTGATACCGCAGGTCGACGAGTTGTCGATCGGAACCGGGTCGATGCACCCTTCGAGCTCGTCGAGGGAGGCGGCGGTCTGGGAGATATAGATCGTCTCCTGATGGCGCAGGCTGATATTGCCGAAGAACGAGTCGACCAGTCCGAGCCGCACCGTTTCGCGGCCGATTCGACAGATCTCATCGAGAATGTGTGCCCGTTCGTCGAGTGTCCCTGCCGGCGCGAACGCGATATCCGATGCAAGCGGCTTGAGCCAGTTTTTCTGAAAATCGGCGAGCGCCAGTTGTTCCTCTGCGGAGAGACTCTTTTCGCCGAGGATATCGAGCAGGTACTTGACGAACACCGAGTGAAAAATCGAGGAAACATTGATGTAGGCCTGCTCCGGGGTGACCGCGCCGGTGGCGATAATGCCGAGTCCCTCGACCAGGATGCCCTTGCGGTTGCCGAGCAGGCGGGCGAGTTGATCGGCCGGCTGCGTCGCCAACTCCTGGTGCCGGACAAACGGGATGTCGTGCAGAAAGGTCCGGGTTTCGGTGTCGCGGGGGACCAGGCAGGACTCGGCCCGACCGGCTTTTCTGATCAGGAAGTCGGCAAAGGGGAGGGCCGGTTCGACCAGGGCGACGGCGACCACGTTGAGGCGCTCGAGCAATTCGTGTCCCAATTGACAGAGATCGTCAGCCCCGGTGCCGACGATGCGATCGTCGTTGGCGAGCAGGGCGCTCCGTCCCGGCCGCCCGGTCCGGTCCAGTTCGAGCTTGTCGAGGAATTTCTGTGCCTGCCTGATCATGGTTGCTGCCCGAGGAAGTCGGAGTCGGTAAACCGGCCGTGATCGTCGAGGCCTCTGATCCGGTAGTATTTCCGGCGCTCCTCGAGGAAGCGGGTTCGATCAATCGGGTTGATGGAGATGCCGTCACCGCTGCTTCCCTCCTCCGTGAAGAAACGCTCCGGCAGGATATCATCAGTATCGGCGAAGCCGTTTTCGATATTATAAAACCGTTCGGTCAGGTAGATCCGTTCACCGATCCGCTTGAGTTCCTGCGGTGAGTAATCATGGCCGGTGACTGCTGACAGAGCTTCGGCGTACTCTTCGAGTGATGCTCCGAAAAACGAGAATTTGCAGGCGACCAGTGAGTCGATAACGGCGTTGCTGTCCTCGGCGATCTTGATTATCCGGGCTTTGCCGGCGAACGAGAAGCGATCGGTTGCGACCGGTTTGCGCAGAATTTCGTGCGAGATCGGGTAGGCGCGGAGATGACAGCCACCCCGGTTGCTGGTGCAGTAGGCGAGGGCCATGCCGTAAGCGCCGCGCGGGTCGTAGGCCGGCAGCTCAAGCGATTTGACCGCCATCGCGACCTCCGGATGGCCGAGCTGTTGCGCCATTCGCCGCGAACCGAGGGCGAGCAGGTCGCCATCGCCGTTGCGGTGGGCAATCGCCGCGAGCAGCTCCCCGAGCTCGGTCGCGGTCGGGAATTCGCCCCTGATTTCACCCCAGGCGGCAAGGGTCGCGGCGGCGGTGATGGTGTCGAGGCCCATTTCGTTGCAGAGGGTGTTCGCCTTGACGATGGTGTGCAGATCGTCGATCCGGTTCAGCGCCCCGAAGTGGGAGACGGTTTCATACTCCGGCAGGTGTTCGCCTTGCGGCGTGCTTTTCTTGCACTGGATCGGGCAGGCGTAGCAGCCGTCTTTCCTGGCCGCGAAGTGTTTGCGGATCGCCGGTCCGGAGTAGTTCGATGAATTCGCGAACAGCGTCTTCCGAAAATTGTCGGTCGGCGCCATGCGCCGCTGCGCCATCAAATCGACCAGGGCCGGGGTGCCGTATTCGGCAATGCCGAGCTCGCCGAAAATGACCGGCGACGCCCGGAACAGGCGCATAATATCCTGCTGCGCCAGGCGCAGTCGATCCGGGTCGGCGACCCGGGTCTTTCGATCACCTTTGACGGTGATCGCCTTGAGTTTTTTATGGCCCATTACGGCGCCGAGGCCGCCGCGACCGACGGCGTTCCCTTCGCTCATCATGATCGAGGCGTAGAGCACGCCATTCTCTCCGGCCGGACCGATCGCGGCGACGCTGCTGGCGTTGGCGAAGGCGCGCACGGTCGCCGAAACCGGTTCTCCCCAGAGCAGTGTCGCGTCGTCGAGCCGGGCGCCGTCTGCGGTGATATTGAGGGCGACCGGCCGGCTGCTTGTCCCGGTCACAACCAGGGCATCGTAACCGGCCTGCTTGAGCCGGTAGGCGAAACGGCCGCCGGCCGAGCAGTCATAAATTGTGTTGGTCAGGGGCGACCGGCTCACCACGGCAAGCCGGGCCGCGGTCGGGGCGGCGGTGCCGCACAGCGGACCGACGGCGAAGATCAGCGGCATGTCGGGATCGAATGGGTCAAGGCGGTAGTAATCGCGCATCATCCTGACCCCGAGGCCGCGGCCGCCGAGATAATTCGACAGCCATTCTCCGGGGATCGGTTGCGAATGGATAGTACCGGTACTCAGGTTGACGTGCAGGGCCTGGCCTTGCCAGCCGAACGGTTGTTTTCCAGAAACGCTCATGTGGTATTTCTCATATCGATTATTATTGTCCGGAACGTGGCCGTCGGGTCTGGCAGTGCGGCTTTCGTCCGGCTGACGCAGTGCCGGATCCTTCGCAGACATAATCACCGATAACAGGCGGGTGTTGTCAAGCTCTTTCCGGAGCGGCCAGAGACTTGAAGCAGTTTGTCATGATCAGGGAGCTGAGCTGAGGGAACAGGCTTACTGCTGCTCGATCGTTTCGCCGGACTGATGATCACTACGGGCGACCATGGTTCGCGACTCGAACCGGGCGAGCAATGGCTCGATCGTCGATTTGAAGGCGGTCAGGTTTGCCTCGGAGACCGGCTTGGCCGATTTGGCCTTGACCCGCGATGGATTGACCGGTCGGCCATGCTTGTACATCCGGAAGCAGAGGTGTGGTCCGGTGGCCAGTCCGGTGCTGCCGACATAACCGATAACCTGCCCCTGGGAGACCCGCTTGCCCTTCTTCATGCCCCGGGCAAAGCTGTTCATGTGCAGGTAGAGGGTCTGGTAGGTGCCGTTGTGACGGAGCTTGATATGACGACCGTTGTTGCGGTCCTTGGCGATCTTGACAATGGTGCCGTCGCCGACGGCCTTGATCGGGGTGCCGGTCGGGGCGGCATAATCGATCGCCGGGTGTGCCTTCCAGGTCTTGGTGATCGGGTGGTAGCGGCGCATGGTGAAACCGGATGAGATCCTCGAGAAAGAGAGCGGCGCTTTCAGGAACATCTTGCGGACGCTTTCGCCATTCTCATCGTAGTAGCCGGCACGGCTTTCGCCATCCCTGTAATAGAAGGCGCGGAAGGTCTCGCCACGGTTATTGAATTCGGCGGCGAGGATGCGGCCATAACCGGCCGGTTCGCCATCGCGGAAACGTTTTTCAACCAGCGCTTGGAAGGAGTCGCCCTTGCGGATGTCGAGAATGAAGTCGATGTCCCAGGCAAAGATATCGGCGAGGTTCATCGCCAGCTCGGGTGCCTCGTCGGTCGACGTGACGGCATCGAAGAGCGAGGTTTCGATCGTGCCGCGAACGAGATCGGTTTTGATCATGTAGTCGATCGGCTGGCGCGAAACATCGAAATTGTCGGTTCCGCGGATAATGATCAGCTGCTCGTCGCTGTTGATGTCATATTCGAAGCGTTCGAATTCGCCTTCGGTCAGGCAGATCTTGTAGGGCTGCCCGGTGCAGATTCTGGAGAGCGGGAAGACCGAACGGCTCTTCCGGTTGAGGTCGTCAATCTCCTGCAGGGTCAGGTATTCGTCGAGGAGGACGCTGATCGAATCGCCCTGGCTGACCGCACCTTCAATAAATTCCCGACGGATTTCCGGGACGATCTCTTTCGGCGGTGCCTCGGTGTGGGCCTCGGTGTTGGGTGTGATATTGGTGAAGATGAAGGGGACGGAGATGGCAATGATAGCGAACGCCACCATGTAGAGCGGCAGCAGTGAACGTCGCTTGCGCTTGTTGCGCAGGTTGGATCCCCTGGGGGGATTGAAATCATGATTCATTACAGCCCGGTCCCTGACACCCGGAATGTTGACCTTCCGAGTGTGAATTATGGCATAATTATATTAAATTAGTGATAATTCTGCCTATAAGTATCATAAAATTATGTCGTCTGTCCAGCGCTTTTGATAAATCGACTTGCCAGCAGTGCTCCGTTGACGTAAAACCGGAATTGAAAAGCAACAGGCGGACCCATCGATAACACAGAGGAGAAGTTATGGTCAACCGTGAAAGAATCACCGAAGAATTTATGCGCCAGGCGGCAATTTCAAGTCCGTCTCTAAAAGAGAGCGCGATGGCACAATACCTGGAAAAACGTTTTGCCGGGATGGGGGCCGAGGTCGTTTACGATGTCGCCGCCGGCCGGGTCGGCGGTGAAGTCAGCAACCTGATCGCGCGCTTTCCGGGAAGCCGGGATGGTGAGCCGTTCCTGTTCTCCGTACACATGGACACAGTCGTACCGTGTGATCATGTCGAGCCGGTTCTGGTCGATGGTGTCGTGCGTACGGCCGGCGAAACGGTTCTCGGGGCGGATGACAAGGCCGGGATCGCCGAGTTGATCGAAGCGCTCGAGGTGGTGCGGGAGCAGGGCATTGAGCATGCTCCGCTCGAGGTCGTGGTGACCATTGGCGAAGAGATCGGCCTGGTCGGCGCCAAACATCTCGATTATTCACTGGTCCGCTCAAAGCGGGGTATCGCGCTCGATACGCCGGGTGTCGACTGGATTGTCCGCCGGGCACCGGGCGCCAACCGGTTCGAGGTCACGGTTTACGGTCAGGCGGCCCAAGCCGGTGTTGCCCCGGAGAAAGGGGTGTCGGCGATCGAGGTCGCGGCCCGGGCCGTCGCCAGGATGCGTCTCGGCCGCATCGATTTTGAAACGACCGCCAACATCGGCACGATCAATGGCGGTCTGGCGACAAATATCGTTGCCGAAAAGGTGATCCTGAGCGGCGAAGCGCGCAGCCATGATGCCGAAAAACTGGCGGACCAGACGGCCCACATGCTCGCCTGCTTTGAAGAGGCGGCCGACGAGATGGTGCGCGAAATTGATGGTACGGTGGTCCGGGCCAGCATCAAAAGTGAGGTCCGGCCCGACTTCCCCCGAATGGCGGTCGCCGCCGATGCCGCGATTGTTGACCTGGCCAACCGGGCCGCAGCCAATATCGGTCGGGAGATGCGGGACCGCCTCGGCGGTGGCGGCAGCGACGCCAATATCTTCAATGAAAACGGCATCGAGATGGTCATCATCGGGACCGGCATGCAGAACGTCCATTCAACCGATGAAGAGGTCGCGGTCGCCGACCTGATGGCGGTGGCGGAGTTCCTGGTTGAAGTGATCCGTGAGGCTTGAACCTGTTGCAATATTATTGCATAACTTAAATATAATTAGAGTATAATTATATTTTATTTATACTAATTTTGTTGTCGCTAATCTTTTCGTTGGCCCGGGCCAACTGTTCTTCACCAGAGATGATTGAATCGACCCGTTCGCGGTTTTCCACGAGATATCTTGTCGCCGCCGCACTGATTTCGTGGCGACCGCAGGCGAGGAGCTGCTGGCGGAGCTGCTGACGCATCTCCAGGGTCAGCCCCTGCTTGAGGTTCGAGAACTCATGCGCGCCCCGACCGCCGGGTGACAACGGCCGGTCAAGATCGCTAAAGACGGAGAGTTTCGCCTCCTTGATCGCCTCGTCGCTGAAGTCTTCGGCAGCAGCCCATTGCGCGGCCTGGTCATAGACATCAAGGGTTCTGATCAAATGCGGATCACGGTAGGAGAGCAGGGTAAAGAGCCCCGCCTCATTGTTGCAGCTCGCCATGCCGCCGTAGGCGCCGCCGCGCTCACGAATTTCCCGATGCAGAAATCCGGAGCGCAGCAGTTTCGCCAGGATCATCAGCGCCGGTGCATCCTGGTGCCGGTAAGGGACCGTCTTGAACGTCCGCGTTACATAGGAGACCGGCACCGAAGTGCTCCAGCCGATCCGGCCGCTTCCGGCCAGCTGTTTGGTGAAATCGACCGCGATGTCTCCGGTCGCTGACGGCAGCTGTTCGCTGAAGGTCGCGAGGTGTTTCTCGACCTCCTGAAATGAGTTCTCTTCGCCGGTGACTGCGAAGCTGATGTTGTCCCGATTCGCCAGCTTTGCGGCGATGGCGGCAAAGCGATCGGTTTCATGGCGCAGGCCCGTATCGTCAAGAGCATTGAGGTTGCGCAACAGGTGCAGCAGCGAAATGCCGGACCAGAGTTCGCGCTGCTGCGCCGAGGCTGACAGCCGGGCGGCGCCGGCCCGCGCCGCGTAGAGATGCCCCGAGCCGGGGATAGCGTTTTCGACCGAAGTCTGAAGCTGGCGCAGGACCGTTCGGACTCTTTCGATATCGGAAAAATCGGGAGCAATCAGGAACTCGCCAAGGATCCGGAAGAACGGTTCCTGCTTGTGGTTGAGTGCCTTGCCGCGGAGGCTGACCAGCGCTTCGAAATCATCGCTGTCTTCCGGGTTGTCGAGGATCTCGCTACTTAAGCTGATGCCGCCGGTGTGCGCCTCGACCTGTTGTGCCATCTCGACATAACTCTTGCCGGCCGCACCGACCTGGCTGGCGAGGCTGCAGTAAATCGGCAGGTAGGGGAGATCGCAGTGCTCAATCCCATCCAGCGAAAGGTGAGCGTTGAAATAGAGGATGCCGTTGGTCGGTTGCGGGAACCAGGTTGTCGGAATCGACGCGACCGCGGCGGCGCTATAAGCAACGGCCGGTTCCTTTTCGGGGATATCGGACAACTCGAGGGTCGGCAGGCAGGAGAGATCCTCTTCCTGTTCCTGACTCTCTTTCAGTTCGGCCGCCTTCAGGAGAATCTGCTCTTTCTCCCCGTCTGAAAGCTTTTCGGAAATCGTGGCAAGTTTTTGCTCGACTTCGGCGTCGATCCGGTTCTGCATTTCCGGATCGGGTGCCAGGGTCAGGGTGACCCGGTGCTGGTTGTCGAGCAGGTATTGGCGGATCAGGTCCGGAAAATAGTTGCTGTTGGCGGCCTCGCTACGCAGGCGGTCGAGGTTGTCCTCCAGCTTGAGGACCGAAACCGGATCGTCAGCGTGCAGCCATGGTCCCATGATCCGCATCAGCAGGCCGAGGGAGTAGTGATAGCGGTCGCCGCTCACCTCGCGCTGGCCAAACTCGAGGCGATGAATGACCGCATCGATTCGTTCCCGGGTGAACCCGGTTTCGGCGACCTTCCCCAGGGTTTCGAGAATCAGCCCTTCAATCGCATCGGTGTTTTCCGGTTCGGTTGCCTGCAGGCCGGCGGCGAAAAAGGTGGTCCGGTTATCGTCCTGGAATCCGCAGCCGGGAGCGAGGTTGCCGCCGAGCCGCGAATCGAGCAGCGCCTTATGCAGCGGCGCCGCCGGATTGCCGAGCAGCAGCATTGAGAGCAGACTGAGTGACAGGCGGCTGAAGCTCTCCTCGATGTCGCAGGTCAGCCAGGCGGTCTGCACAATCGATTTGTTTGTGGCTGTCTCGCCGGGATCGAGCGGAAAAGATTCGGCAACCCGGAATGGTTTGGCAAACCGCTGTTCGGACGGGACACTGCTGTCGATGTCGAGGCGGGAGAAGTGGCAGAGTACCTTCTCGGTCGTCACGCCGAGATGCTCTTCGACCGGAATGTTGCCGTAGGTATAAAACCAGGCGTTGCTCGGGTGATAGTAGCGGGCGTGAAAATTGCGCAGGTCGTCCCAGGTCAGATCCGGAATATCCGAGGGCTCGCCGCCGGAGTTGAAATGATAACAGGTCGTCGGATAGAGCGCTTTTCCGAGTCGTCGGTAGAGCAGGGATGAGGGCGAGGCCATCGCTCCCTTCATTTCGTTGTAGACGACCCCTTTGTACTCGAGGGGTGAATCCGGATTACCCGGTTCGCTGAACTCGAGCCGGTGCCCCTCCTGGAGAAAATCGTTCTCGCGCAGCAGGGGAAAGAAGGCGGCGTCGAGATAGATTCCGAGGAGGTTGGCGAAATCCTTGCGGTTCTGCGACGAAAAGGGGTAAACCGTCCAGTCGCTCGCGGTCATGGCGTTCATGAAGGTATTGAGACTCCTTTTCAACATCGAAAAGAAGGGGTCGCGAACCGGATAGTTGCGTGATCCGCAGAGGGCGGTGTGTTCGAGGATGTGGGCGATGCCGGTAGAGTCGGCCGGTGGCGTCCGGAACCCTACGGCAAACAGATTGTTGGGATCTTCGTTGTTGAGGTGGACCCAGCGCGCCCCGGTCGCCGAATGCGTGAGTTGGATCAGTTCGGTGTTCAGCTCTTTCAGGTATTCGACATTCAGTACATTGAAACCGTGGGTGGTGTCGCCGATGTTGAGCTTTGTCCTCTGCATACAGTCTATCCTTCAGTGTTGGTTAGGTGTTGTCTTCGTATATTATAACCGGTGATTCCGGTCTGTTGTGTTTCGGGCGCCGGTATTGAAACTTCACAAAAAAGCTCCGTCGATACAATGACGGAGCTTTTAAGAACTTTATGTTGAGTCGTTTTCTAAGATCAGGCCTTGACGACATTGGCCGCCTGCAACCCTTTGTCTCCTTCGGTGATGTCAAAGGTGACTCTCTCACCTTCGGCGAGGGATTTGAAGCCATCTCCCTGAATGACCGAGAAATGCACAAATACATCAGGGCCATCTGCCTGCTCGATAAAACCGAAACCTTTTGAATCGTTGAACCATTTTACAGTACCTTCAGCCATCTTTTTGTTCCTCCTCTTTCTGCTACCACCCGTGGTCTCTGGCCGGAGCGGATCTTTCTTTTCTATTCGAAAGCCCTCGCCGGCCCCTGTCAATAAAAAGCTGTAATATCAGCCATCTCAAAAAAACAATTATATTCCGTTTATCACAACAGGGAGGTCTTTGCAAGTTGTTGAAAACATTTTCTTTCTTGCTGACATTGCTGTTTTGTTGATTGCCCGATTCCGCTTTACTGCGATATGATGTGCTGAATTTTTATTTGATGGTGAACTCATGAAGCGGAAGATTATCGAACTCAGCCCCGATGGCTGTAAGGAAAAAGAGAGCCTGGTCGCCGCGGAGAAGTTGTTCCGGGTCAATATAAATGGCCGTGACCTGCTGACCCTGGTCGCCTCGCCGCATGAGCCGGAAGTTCTGGTCACCGGTTTTCTTTACCTGCAGGGCATGATTGCCGCACCGGATGATATCATCGCGCTCGGGATCTGCAGCGATTCCGGACAGGTGGCGGTGACGGTGCGCAAGGAGTTGCCGGAAAGTTTGTTGCCGATTATCTCGAGTGGATGCGGCGGCGGTATTGTTTTCGCGGAAGGGTCTGTGCCGGCGGTCGGGGCGACTGGCCAGTCTTTTCCGGCCGGTGATGCGGCGCTGGCGATTCGCCAGGGGATGGCCCGGCTGCTTGCGGTAGCGGAGCAGTACTCGGCGCATGGCGGCATCCATTCAGCGGCGATCTGCGACTGCACCGGATTGCTGCTGCACGCCGAGGACCTCGGACGCCACAATACGATTGACCGGCTGGCCGGGGCGGCGTTGCGCCAGCGGATCGATGTATCCGGCAAGCTGCTGCTGACCTCCGGCCGGATTTCCAGCGAGATGGTCGCCAAGGCGATCCGGCTCGGGGTGAAAGTTTTGGCATCGCGAACGTCGCCGACCGATCTGGCCGTCGAACTCTGTTGCGACCATGGGGTCGGTTTGGCCGGTTATGTTCGTGGCGGCAGTATGGAAGTTTATACCCATCCGGAACAGTTTACGGCATAGGTTAACCGGGAGAGTGTTGTGATGTCTGAAAAACTGCTCGAATTCAGGGAGGCGCAGCAGATTGTCCTGAATGACGTTTCTGTGTTGTCCGGCGAGATGGTTGCCTGCGGAGAGGCCGGAGGTCGGGTGTTGGTGCAGGACTTTCTCGCCCTGGCAGATCTTCCGGGCTTCGATAATTCGGCGATGGATGGCTATGCTGTGCGCGCCGCGGATACGGCGAGGGATGCCCTGCTTGAAATAATCGGTACCGTTGCTGCCGGCTCGAAGCGGACGCTTGAGGTCGGTCCCGGTCAGGCGGCCCGGATTATGACCGGTGCAGCAATCCCGCAGGGTGCCGATGCGATTGTTCCTTTTGAGGAGACGGCGGTCGAAGGTTCGGCGATCAGGCTCCCCGGAGCGGTTGAGGCGGGTCAACATGTCCGTGTACGGGGTGAAGATCTGGCTGCCGGCGCTGTTGCCGTTGCGGCAGGTCGTCATCTTTCGCCGGTCGATCTCGGACTGATATCCTGCTTCGGTAACGAACGGGTGAAGGTTGTCAGGCGACCGACGGTGGCGGTTCTGGCGACCGGAGATGAGATTGTTTCTCCCGGCGCCAGCCTCTGTCCGGGGCAACTTTACGACTGCAACACGACGGCCATTTGTACTGCGATTGCGCAAGCGGGCGGCCGGCCGGTGCCTCTCGGAATCGCCCGGGACAACCCTCAGTCACTGCGCAGCAAGGTACTGAAGGGCCTCGAATCGGATATGCTGATCACGGTCGCCGGCGCTTCGGTCGGCGAGTTCGATCTGGTCAGGACGGTATTGCAGCAAGCCGGTGTCGAAGAAAAGTTCTGGGGAGTATCGATCAAGCCGGGCAAGCCAACGGCATTCTGCCGATTCCAGGAAAAACCTGTTTTTTGTCTCCCCGGCAACCCGGTTTCGGCACTGGTGACCTTTGAGCTTTTCGTGCGCCCGGCCCTTTTGCAAATGACCGGTTGTCGGAACCCCCTGCCCGAGATGCTCCGGCTGCCGCTGGCCGAAGCGATTACCAAGAAAAAAGCGCGTACGCTATTTGCCAGAGTCCAATTGCTGAAGCGTCCGGAAGGCCCTGTTGTTGTCAGCTCCGGTCGCCAGCAGACAGGTATTCTCTCTTCGCTTGCCCGGGCCGATGGCCTCGCTGTTCTTCCCGATGGTCAGGCCTGTTTTGCCGCCGGGGAGAGGGTTGAGGTTATTCTGCTGCAGCGATAGGCCGCACCCTGCGAACACGGCTATCGGGAAAATGTCAGGCGCCGGCTTGACATTTTTGTTTCGGGTGATAGTTTAATGTTAAACTAATGATTATTGAGGTGTTATGAATCATCATTCGCCAGACATGCAAAATAAAAAAAGAGCCCTTTCTGCCTATATCAAGTTGATGCGGGCTGCCGAAGCGATCACCGGGCGGATTCACCGGCATCTGGCAAATCACAAGCTCTCTGTGAGTCAGTTCGGGGTGCTTGAGGCTATTTTTCATCTCGGCCCGTTGTGCCAGCGCGACCTGGCCAGAAAGCTGCTCAAAAGCGGTGGCAATATCACCATGGTGATCACCAACCTCGAGCGCCGGAAACTGATCCGGCGCCGGAGGGATGAAGCGGACCGCCGCTATTATCTCGTCGAGTTGACGAAAGATGGCAAGGACCTGGTCGAAACCGTTTTTCCCGATTACGCGAGCAGGGTCGTTAAAGAATTTTCCATTCTGGATGCGGCCGAACAGGAGGAATTGCAGCGACTCTGTCTGAAGCTTGGACAACAACCGCAGGCTTGATTCCATGCAGCCTGGAAAGGATTGAAAAATGAAGAAACTCGTTTTGGGAACTGATTCTGATGCGGCGGGACTGGTTTTACGACTCGGACTCGGGGTTGTCATGTTTCCGCATGGCGCCCAGAAGTTGCTGGGCTGGTTCGGCGGCTACGGGATCTCGGGAACCATGGGTTTTCTGACCGACACCATGGGAATCCCGGCCCTGTTTGCATTCCTCGTTATCATCGCCGAATCGTTCGGAGCCCTCGGGCTTATTTTCGGCTTCATGACCCGGCTATCGGCCCTCGGCATCGGTCTGGTCATGGCCGGAGCGGTTTTTATGGTTCATCTGCAGTACGGCTTTTTCATGAACTGGAGTGGCCAGCAGGCAGGTGAAGGGTTTGAATATCATATTCTCGCTATTGCCATTGCTGTCGTTCTGTTCTTTAAAGGCGGCGGGGCATTGTCGGTTGACCGGGCCATAGCTGGCGGCCGGCGATCATAAAAAGGAGCATGTCATGTTGGAGATAAGGCCTTCGGGCGAACGGGGTCATTTCGAGGTTGACTGGCTCAACAGCTATCACACCTTTTCGTTCTCAAACTATTACGATCCGGAGCATATGGGGTTTCGCCAACTCCGGGTCATTAACGAGGACCGGGTTCAACCGGGCGGCGGCTTCCCGACGCACCCGCATCAGGATATGGAGATTCTCTCGCTGGTCCTTGCTGGTGAACTCAAGCATGAAGACAGCAGCGGCAACAGCGAGATTATTCCGGCCGGTGGCGTCCAGCTGATCTCGGCCGGCACCGGTGTCCGACACAGTGAATACAATCCTTCGAACGAGGAGGTCGTACATTTTTTCCAGATCTGGATTCATCCCGAGCGCAGCGGCCTTGAACCGGGCTACCGGTTTGCCCGTTTCGATCTGCAGCAGCCGGATATTTTTATTCCGATCGCCAACCGCCGGGGGACGGGGGGAGCGGTGCAAATTCATCAGGATGCGGGACTTGATTTCCTCAACCTCACCGCCGGCAGCCGGGTCGAGCGGATGATTGTTCCGGGCCGGCACGCCTGGGTCCAAGTGGCGAAAGGGGAGGTAAATGTGAACGGTGTTGAGCTGGCGGCTGGAGACGGGCTGGCGGTCAGTCAAGAAAAGCAACTCGATTTCTCGACCGGCAATGGCACCGAACTGCTGCTCTTCGATCTGGCTTGAAAACAGAATCGAAACATTGATGGTCAGGTTGCCGATTGTTTTGTATACTCGTTTAATTCAAGGAGGGATTTATGGAATTTTACCGTTCTTTTGCCTGGTTGCCGATTGCCTTGTTCGTCAGCGGCTGTGCCATGTCATGGCAGCCGCAGGTTGATGCTTCTCGTGCCAGTGTTCCGACGGCCCAATCGGCAAGCCTTACCCTTGCTGCTGACCAATGTTTTGCCCGGGCTGACAATATGGATAAGCTGGCGCAGTGTGAGCAGGATTACCTGGGGGTACTGCAGGCCAATCCGGGTGATTACCATGCGTTAACCCAGCTCAGTACGATCAATATCCTGGTCGGCACTGCCTACACCGAAGGGACCTCTGCCAAGAGCAAACGCTTTCAAAAGGCGATGTCTTATGCCGAGCAGGCGATGTACATTAATCCCGAATTCAGGCAGCGGGTAGCCGCTGGCGAATCGATCTGGGATGCGTCCGACAGCCTGACGGAAGCAGAAGCCGAAGCAATGTTTTTCTGGGTTACAGCGCTTCAGTATGAGTTCAAGGAAGCAATGAATCTGCCGGAAAAAATTGTCAATATTAAATGGATGCAGAAAGCCCTGGTTTTCATTGAAAGAGTTGAAGCGGTGGACCCCGATTTCGGTGGCGGTGGAGTGCAATTCGCCAAAGCCATCTGTTATTATGCTCTGCCCAAGGCTTATGGCGGCTCGAAGGAACTCGGTGACAGAGCGATGCAGGCGGCGGTTGATCACGATCCCGACTGGTTGTTGCCGCGCTGGGCCCGGGCCAAATACTATTATGTAATCACCGATCAGCCCGACAAATCGAAACAGGAACTGGGCTGGGTTGCCAGTCGCAATCCGGATAACTTCAGGGATCCCTTGCCCTGGCGAATTCATTTTATTGAAAGTTCGGCGGCACTCCTTCAGCGATGAACGGTGGATGTCGTCATATCTGCCTTCAGTAGCGGTTCCAGACTGTCGAGATGGGCCAGGAAGATTTTCCGAAAGCTGCTGTAGCTGTGACCGCCGGCAACCGAAAACGAACGGCCGTCGGGTAAAGACCGGGCGAGCAGGGCCGGACCGTCGCCGGTTATGAAATCGTCCTTGCCATAGCCGAGGTAGATCGGTGGATAATCTTCCGGTCGGCTGTTGTATCGCTTGATCCAGCTCCAGATGACCCTCTGCCAGTCACTTTCGTCGTCGGTTGTCGCCGTCCAGTCGGCGACGCCCCCGGCGTCATTGATTTCATCGATGATGCCGCCCCAGCCGACAAATGGACAGATCAGCATGACGCCATCAACCTGTGCAGCGTATTCCCGCAGGTAAAAGAGACTGCCGAGGCCGCCCATGGAAAAACCGGCCAGCCAGATTTTCCGGTATCCCGCCTTTCTTGCCGGCAGCACGATATCCTCGTTGATCCGGTCTTCGACCGATTCGTTGCGGTAGTAGCCGAAGTGCGCATCCGGGGCCACGATGTCGAATGGCAGGCCTCTTTTTCTGATCTCATCGATCAGTCCATGTTCTTCAAATGATTCATTATCACCGCCGATCCCCCTGAGCAGGATCAGCAGGTTTCGTTCGGCATCCGCCTGCTTTTGCGGGTATTCGAGCGTCTTCATCGGGATAGTCGCGGCGGGTGTACAGCCGATTAGAACAAGTATCGTCATTAACAGGAGCCAGGACCGTTGAAGCTGTCTTGACATAGGTTTCTTGTCCTCGTTCAGGGGGTGCGTTTAAACTGACGGAAGAAGTTCCAGATCTGTTCGGTAGCGTTGAATCCTTTCAGTTTATCCGACTCGGGCAAATCCGAGGTGAAGTATTCGGCCGGCCACTGGTGGCCCCAGTCCTTGAGGCGGAAATATTCAATGCGGGAGCCGTCGGCGCAATCGGAGATAATCGATTTTTCGAGCGAACCGGATAAACCGGTGCTCGTCACAACATCGTCAGTACAGCGGTTGGCCTCCTGCCAGAACCTTTGCGCCTCGGTAAAGGAGCTGTACGAACGGCCGCCACCCTTGCGTGGGCTGGCGCCGCCGGCAATCGGTATATGTTTGTCCCCGGTTCCGTGAAAGGCGATAACCGGCAACGGGGACGACGGAGGCGGCAGTAGCCATTCCGGATTGTCCGGTTTTTCACGGCTGCCGATCACTCCGGAAACCACGGCAATAGCTGCCAGCCCGCTACCACGCTCGGCGGCATAGCGATAAGTCAGCATGCCGCCATTCGACATCCCGGCCATGTAGATGCGACTATTATCTATAGCAACAAGCGCTTTTGTCTTATTGATCACCGCATCGACAAAAGCAATATCGTCGATGTCATCTCGCGCCGCCTTGCCGCAGCAGTGGCCGGCATTCCAGTGTTGAAGGTAACCGAAAATACCGATCCCTTCCGGGTAGGCGACAAAGAAATTTTCCTTGTCGGCGAGTTGGCTGAAGCCGGTCTCTGTTTCGGTCTGTGCGGCCGTGCTGAAGGCGCCGTGCAGCACCACAACAAGCGGCAGCGGCGCCTCGGCTGCGGCCCCCGGCGGAATGTGAAGCAGGAAATCACGTTTTGCCAGGTTGAATCGGATGTCGGTCGCCACCCGGTACGTCGCTGCATCGGGAGCGTCGCCGTCCGGCAACGGCCTGGCGCAGGCGCCAAGGCACAGGATAAACAGCAGAAGTGCGAGCTTTTTCAGGATCATCGTGCCCATATTATAACAACGATTTCGATTGTTTTTAATAATGTTCATTTTTAAATAATTTACCAGGATGAAAACCGGGAGGAAACTTGTAGTGCCGCCGGGTCTCCGGTGTAGGGCACAATACTGACAATCCACTCCCTGAAATGACTTGTTTTTCGAAAAGTTTCATGTTATTCATGTCCGCCCAACTCAGGTTGGAAAAAGATGTCGGGGAGTAGCGCAGGCTGGTAGCGCATCTGGTTTGGGACCAGAGGGTCGCAGGTTCGAATCCTGTCTCCCCGACCATTTTTTTATGCGCCAGTAGCTCAGCTGGATAGAGCAACGGCCTTCTAAGCCGTGGGCCGGGGGTTCGAGTCCTCCCTGGCGTGCCATTCGCCCCGGGAGAGATTCCCGTTGACAATTTAAAGAGTAGTTGGATAATATCTGTTTCTTTTGCGGTGGGTGTAGCTCAGTCGGTAGAGCACCAGGTTGTGGCCCTGGTTGTCGCGGGTTCAATCCCCGTCACTCACCCCATTATCTATCCAAGCCCGCCTTTTCCGTTGTATTTTTCGGGGCACTTTGCCACCGGGAAGTTGGCAGAGGGTAGGGCTTTTTTGTTTTTGAAAACGCAGGTTATATTTGATATAAATTTGCGGGCATGGTGGAATTGGCAGACACGCCAGATTTAGGATCTGGTGCCGCAAGGCGTGGGGGTTCAAGTCCCTCTGCCCGCACCATAAATTCTCAGCCGCAAGGGCTGAACAAAAAAGAGGCGAATTAAAGATGGATGTTCAGATCGAAGAAGTCAGCAGTATCCGCAGGAAGCTCTCCTTTTCTATTCCGGCCGACCAGGTTGATGCCGAGATCGGCAAAGCCTATAAGAAGATAGCCAAAACGGCCAAGGTCAAAGGTTTTCGCAAAGGCAAGGTTCCCCAGAATCTGCTTGAGCAATACTACGGTTCCGAAATGCGCGAGCAGGTTGTTGGCCGCCTGGTCAACGACTCTTATTTCAAGGCTCTGACCGAACATGAAATTCCGGCGGTTTCGAATCCGCAGATTGTTGATAGCGGCACTATCGAAAAAGGCCAGGCTTACACCTATGCTGCCGAGGTTGAAGTCAGACCGGAGGTCGAGGTCAGGGATTACAGCGGTCTGAAGTTGCAGAAGGAAAAATTCGTTGCCGAAGAAGGGATCGTCGACAAACGTCTCGAAGAGATGCAAGCCGCGCGTTCCGAGCTCGCCGTCAGTAAACGCAAGACGGCCAAGGATGGCGATTTTACAACGATCGATTTCGAAGGGTTTGTTGACGGCGTTGCTTTCGCCGGCGGCAAGGCAGAGAATCATCAGCTCGAGCTCGGATCCGGTACGTTTATTCCGGGCTTTGAAGAGCAGATAGTTGGAATGAAGGTCGACCAGGAGAAGGATGTCGAAGTCACCTTCCCGGAGGAGTACGGCAACGAGGATCTGGCCGGAAAGCCGGCCGTTTTCAAGGTCGTACTCAAGGAGATCAAGGAGAAGAAGCTGCCGAAACTCGATGCCGATTTTGCCAAGGAGCACGGTGCCGAGTCGATGGCCGATCTCAAAAAACAGCTCGAAGAAGCCTACGTTGCCTCCGAACAGAGCCGGATCGACAATGATCTGCGCGAGCGGATGATGAATGAACTGATCGAAAAGAACCCGTGTGAAGTTCCGGCAGGGATGGTTGACAGCCAGCTCGAGTATATGCTCGGCAATATCCGGGCGCGCATGCAGCAGCAGGGCATGACGATGGAGATGCTCGGCATGAACGAGGAATCTTTCGCCGCGATGTATCGCGAGACAGCCGTCAAACAGGTTCAGGGCAGCCTGATTCTCGAGGGTATCGCCCGGCAGGAGGAGATCGAAGTCGGTGACGCCGATTTTGATGAAAAGCTCGAAAAGATTGCCGAAATGTCGCAGGCACCGCTGGAAACCGTTAAGAAATACTACATGGGCGACGAGGCCAAGTCCGGTCTGATGGCCCAGGTCAAGGAAGAGAAAGCGATCGAAGTCATCATGGCGAAGGCGAAGATCAAGGAAGTTCCGAAAGAAAAACTCGAAGAGCAGGATAAAAAAGAGAAGGAGTGAGGCGATGTCTCTAATCCCGATGGTGGTTGAACAGACGGGTCGGGGCGAACGCGCCTACGATATTTACTCCCGTCTGCTGAAGGACCGGATTATATTTCTCGGCGGCCCGATTGATGATCATATCGCCAATCTGGTGATTGCCCAGTTGCTGTTTCTGGAAGCCGAAGATCCGGATAAGGATATTCACCTTTATGTCAACTCGCCAGGTGGTGTTGTTACGGCCGGAATGGCGATCTATGATACGATGCAGTATCTCAAGTCGCCGGTTTCGACGATCTGTATTGGTCAGGCGGCGAGTATGGGGGCGATGCTGTTGGCGGCCGGTGAAAAGGGGAAGCGTTTTGCCCTGCCGAATTCGAGAATCATGATTCATCAGCCGCTCGGCGGTTTCCAGGGGCAGGCAACAGACATCAATATCCACGCCCAGGAAATCCTCCGAATGCGTGAGACGCTGAACGAGCTTCTGGCCAGGCATACCGGCCAGGAACTCGATAAAATTGCCGCTGATACCGAGCGGGACTTCTTCATGGGTAGCGACGCAGCGAAAAAGTATGGTATTGTGGATGATATCGTGCAACGCAAAACATGAAGAGGAGATAGATTAAGTGACTCAGAATGACGAAACATCCGGATCCTTGACCTGCTCGTTCTGCGGTAAATCGCAGGAAGAAGTAAAAAAGCTCATCGCCGGCCCTTCGGTTTATATCTGCGATGAATGTATCGAGCTCTGCAAGGATATTATTGCCGATGAGGCGCGTCTGGAAAGTACGGCCGGATCAGGCGACGGCAAGCTTCCGAAGCCGTCCGAAATCAAGGACGTGCTCGATGATTTCGTTATCGGACAGGAACGCGCCAAGAAGGTTCTCTCCGTTGCTGTCTACAATCATTACAAACGGATTGACAATGCCGGAAAGACCGGTGAGGTCGAAGTCCAGAAAAGCAATATTCTTCTGCTCGGGCCAACCGGCAGCGGGAAAACCCTGCTCGCCCAGACCCTGGCGCGGATTCTCAACGTGCCGTTCGCTATTGCTGATGCCACCAACCTGACCGAAGCCGGTTACGTTGGCGAGGATGTTGAAAATATAATCCTCAGTCTTCTGCAGGCCTCAGATTACGATCTTGATCGCGCGCAGCGCGGCATCATCTATATTGACGAGGTTGACAAGATTGCCCGCAAGGTCGATTCTCCCTCGATTACCCGCGATGTCTCCGGCGAGGGTGTGCAGCAGGCCCTGCTCAAGATTATTGAAGGGACGACCGCTTCGGTCCCGCCGAAGGGTGGGCGCAAGCATCCGCAGCAGGAGTTTCTCAAGGTCGATACGACCAATATTCTTTTTATCTGCGGTGGTGCGTTTGCCGGACTCGAGTCGATTGTTGCGCAGCGGGTCGGCGCCAAAAGTATGGGCTTCGGGGCAGATGTCCAGAAACTGCGCGAGGACAATGTTGGCGAACTTCTCGCCGGTGTCGAACCGGGCGACCTGCTCAAGTACGGACTGATTCCGGAGTTTATCGGCCGGTTGCCGCTGGTCGCAACCCTCGATGAACTCGACGAGGATTCGCTGGTGCAGATTCTGACCGAACCGAAAAACGCCCTGGTCAAGCAGTACAAGAAGCTGTTTGATATGGAGAAGGTTGAGCTGAAGTTTACCGACGGCGCTCTGCTGGCGATTGCCAAGGAAGCGCTGAAGCGTAAAACAGGGGCCCGCGGTTTGCGGTCGATTATCGAGAATTCGATGCTTGATGTGATGTATGATATTCCATCCCAGGACCGGGTCAAGGAAGTCGTTATCAGTGAAGATGTTATCTATAATCAGGCGCAGCCGATTATTGTCTATGATGTTGCCGAATCGGCATAAGCTTCTTCTCCCACAACCGAAAATGTTGCTATGTCTGAGATTAACGACACAAAAAAACTGTCTGCAATGACCACCGGGAAACTCTACCCGCTTCTACCCTTGCGTGATATCGTTATTTTTCCGTTCATGGTCACCCCCCTGTTTGTCGGTCGACCGCGCTCGATCAAGGCGTTGGAAGAGGCGATGGAGAAGGACAAGCTGGTCTTCTTAACGACGCAGATCGACCCGAAGGTTGATGATCCGTCGGTTGCCGATGTCTACGAAATCGGGACGATTGGCCAGGTGGTCCAGATGCTCAAGCTTCCCGATGGAACGATCAAGGTTCTGATCGAGGGGAAGAGCAGGGCACGTCTCGGTTCTTTCGTAGACAAGGAAGAATGTTTTTACGCTGAGGCTGAAGTGGTCAAGGAGCCTGAGCTCGCCAGTCCGGAGAGCGAAGCCTTGATCCGGGGTGTCAATGCGGCCTTTGAAAACTATGTCAATCTGAGCAAAAAGGTGCCGACCGAGGTTCTGCCGACGGTTTCCGGAATCACCGAACCGGGCCGCCTGGCTGACTCCATTATCGCTCATCTCCAGGTCCGTATCGCCGATCGTCAGGAAATTCTTGAATCTTTTGACCAGGTTGAGCGTCTCGAAAAACTGCTTGCCCTGCTTGAGCAGGAGGTTGAGATCCTGCAGATCGAAAAAAAGATCCGCGGACGGGTCAAGAGTCAAATGGAGAAGAGCCAGAAGGAGTACTATCTGAATGAGCAGATGCGGGCGATTCAGAAAGAACTCGGCGACAAGGATGAATTCAAGCAGGAAGTCAAAGAGCTTGAAGAAAAGATAGAAAAGAAAAAAATGTCGAAAGAGGCGACCGAGAAAGCGACCGCCGAAATGCGCAAGCTGAAGATGATGTCGCCAATGTCGGCCGAAGCGACCGTCGTCAGAAATTATATCGACTGGTTGATCTCGATCCCCTGGCGCGAACGTTCACGGGCCAGACTCGACGTTGACAAGGCAGAGAATATCCTCGACGAGGATCATTACGGCCTTGAGAAGGTCAAGGAGCGGATCGTCGAGTATCTTGCGGTTCAGGCTCTGGTTAAAAAGCTCAAGGGTCCGATTCTCTGCCTGGTCGGTCCACCCGGGGTCGGCAAGACATCTCTCGGGCGTTCGGTTGCCCGGGCGCTGAACCGGAAATTCGTCCGGATGTCACTGGGCGGGGTCCGTGATGAAGCTGAAATTCGCGGTCACCGCAGAACCTACATCGGGGCGATGCCGGGCAAGGTCATCCAGGGGATGCGCAAAGCCGGGGTGCGGAATCCGGTTTTTCTGCTCGATGAGGTTGACAAGATGAGCACCGACTTCAGGGGTGACCCTTCTTCGGCGCTGCTGGAAGTCCTTGATCCGGAACAGAACACGACCTTTTCTGATCACTTTCTTGATGTCGATTACGATCTCTCGCAGGTTCTGTTTATAGCAACGGCCAATACGCTTCCCTCCATCCCGCCCCCCTTGCGTGACCGGATGGAGATTATCCGGATCGAAGGATATACCGAAGAGGAAAAACTCAATATCGCGCGACGCTACCTGCTGATCAAGCAGCTCGAAGCGCACGGCCTGAAACAGGAACAGGTCAGCTTTTCCGATGAGGCGCTTTACGAGATTATCAGGCGTTATACTCGCGAAGCCGGTGTCCGTAACCTGGAGCGCGAAATTGCCAGCGTCTGTCGCAAAATTGCCCGGGATCTGGTCCGGACAATCAAGCAGGAACCGGACAAGCGCTATGATGTTGACGCTCCGCAGATCAAGGATTATCTCGGTGTGCCGAGGTTTGAGTACGGAGTCAAGGATGACGAAAGCCGGATCGGCATGGCGACCGGTCTGGCCTGGACCGAGGTCGGTGGCGAGGTTCTCAATATCGAAACAGTGATTCTTCCGGGCAACGGAAAGCTGACGGTAACCGGCAAGCTTGGTGATGTCATGAAAGAGTCCTCGCATGCGGCTTTAAGCTATGTCCGCTCACGCTGGCGCGAGCTCGGACTGGAAAAAGATTTTTATCAGAAGATCGATCTCCACATTCATGTTCCCGAAGGAGCCATTCCGAAAGACGGGCCATCGGCCGGGATCACCATGGCGAGTGCCCTCGCTTCAGCGTTGACCGGTAAGCCGATAGATCGGGATCTGGCAATGACCGGAGAGATCACCCTGCGCGGCCGTGTTTTATCGATTGGTGGACTCAAGGAGAAGCTTCTGGCGGCCAAACGAGCTGGAATTACACGGGTTCTGATCCCGAAAGATAATGAAAAGAATCTCGAGGAAGTACCTGATCAGGTCAAGAACAGCCTGACCATAATCCCGGTCGCTCATGTCGATGAAGTTCTTGAACAGGCTCTTGCAGTAAGTATGCCCTTGCCACCGTTTTCCGGAGATACACAAACGGTTTCCGAAGAGACTGATTCATTACCGCATTGATCCCCTAAAAAAGCGGTCTTGAAGCCAATTATTGCTTGACACTCTTTTCATCGGTTTGATATAAATAGCGCGTTTTCAGCAGGGCTTAACGATAATATAAATTCATGGAGGTATGTTGTGACAAAAGCGGATCTTGTAAATGCGATGGCGGAAAAGGCTGGTCTGAGTAAAGCGGATGCAGAGAAGGCTTTGAAAGGCTTCTGTGATGCAATTACTGACGGACTGAAGGCTGGCGAAAAGATTTCTCTGGTAGGTTTTGGTACTTTCAGTGTCAGCAAGCGCGCTGCACGGACTGGCCAGAATCCTCAAACTGGGCAGAAAATCAATATTCCTGCTGCCAACTCGCCGAAGTTCAAGGCTGGCAAAGCACTCAAGGACGCTGTTAACTAAACAGCAACCTCACGCTTTACTTTTTAGTTGTAAAACAACTTAGAATAGGGAACGGAAGAAACAGTCTTCCGTTTCCTATTTTCTTCTGATTTCATGGGGCTGTAGTAGAGTCGGTTACAACGCCGGCCTGTCACGCCGGAGGTCGCGGGTTCAAGTCCCGTCAGCCCCGCCATTTTATATGGGCGAATAGCTCAGTTGGGAGAGCATCGGCCTTACAAGCCGAGGGTCACAGGTTCGAGCCCTGTTTCGCCCACCATTTCAATCGAATAGAGGGGCTGTAGTAGAGTCGGTTACAACGCCGGCCTGTCACGCCGGAGGTCGCGGGTTCAAGTCCCGTCAGCCCCGCCATTATTCACAGGAGGCGAGTCATTTTTGACTCGCCTCTTTTATTTGTTTCGATTGACTTCTGCAGTATGGTTTGGCTACGATGAAAGATCAATAACCAGTAGATGGAGTAATGTCATGTCCCTTCAATCAAAGTGTTTGACCGTAAGCCTGTTCATGGCTGTTTTTTTATGTCTGATGTCGACAGTTTCTATTGCTGAAGTCAGGGTTGTCGCAAGGGTCGGGAGTGTTCCGATCACCGATTTTGAATTGAATCAGAAGCTCCGGCAGCTGATTCCTCTTGCAAGCAGTTATCACCGAGGTGTTTCCCAGGAGAAAATTGGAGAACTGCAAGTCAAGGCGATGGATTCACTTGTAGAAAGCGCATTGATGGTTCAATACGCCATCGATGAAGATATTCTATTGCCGGAAGATGCAGTTGGGGAAGAATTTAAACGTTTGCGCTCCGGTTACTCGACTGATGAATCCTTTAATAAAGCCCTCGGGGAATTAACGAGAACAGAATTGCGTGATGCGATTCGTCGTAAATTACTTGCAAGCGAGGCAATGAAAGTTGCTGTTGATAACAAGGCCGTTGTCACTGAAAAATCGGTAAAGGAATATTATGACGAGAACAAGCACCGTTTTAAGCGCCCCCGTCAATTCAGGGCCAGTCACATAATGATCAAGGTCGACCCGTCTGCTTCATCTGAAACCAAGAAAGATCGGTTTGAGCATGCAAGAAAACTTGCGCAAAGAGCGCAATCAGGGGAAGATTTTTATAATCTTGCCTATTATAATTCCGATGACAAGACAAAATATGTTGGTGGCGATATGGGTTATTTCCATCAAGGTGGGATACAAAAGGAGCTCGAAGACGTCATATTGAAAATGAAGGTCGGTGAAATTTCCGATCCGATTAAAACTCTTTACGGTTATTCCATCGTTAAACTGGTAGAAAGCAACCCCCCTCAACAACTCTCTTTTGACGAAATGAAAGGAAAGCTGAAAAAGCAACAGAAGAAAAATCTTTATGAAAAGCTTAAGGCGGACTGGTTGGCCAGCTTGAAGGCTAAATACAAAGTTGAAAAAAATATCGAGTGATAATGTCGCGTTGTCTCAATATTTCTGTTTTCTGCCTTTCCCTTTTAGCGTTTTTGATAGCATCCTGCGCACCAGTGGAGATGAAAGTCTCGGACTGGCAGGATGAGTCACTGCCTGAAACGGTTTGGCCGGATCCCCCTGAAACTCCCCGGATCAAGTTGTTGCGAACGATAGCTACCGAGAGGGATCTTTCCGGACAAGAAGAGAACGGTTTCCTTGAGTGGCTTATTGGTGATAGGGGATCTGAGGATTCTCTGGTTTCGCCGTATGGTATTACCGCTGACGGTTCTGGCAAGGTGTGGGTCGCTGATCCAGGTGCCGGCCAGGTCCTGGTTTTCGACTTGGCACGACAAGAGATCAAGCCTCTCGACCCGCCACCGGGACTTTTTTTTCAGTCACCTGTTGGCGTTTCTTATGATCCGAACAATCGGCGACTTTATGTTTCTGACAGCATCACCGGAAGTGTACATATCTACCAGGATTCTGGTGTTTATGTCGGAATCCTGTCACCCGGTAATATGATAAAACGACCTGCCGGGATGGCTGTGGACCAATTGTCCAATTTGTACGTTGTCGATGTGCTGAGAGGGGTTGTCGAAGTTTTTTCGACAACCGGGAAACATGTCAGGTCTATTGGCAGCAAAGCGTCAAAAAACGGATTATTTAATCGTCCTTCTAATGTGTGGGTTGATCAGTCCGGGAATATCTATATTGTCGATTCACTCAGGTTTAGAGTCGAAATTCAATCGCGAAATGGAGAATTGTCAGGTGTACTCGGTGGTGTCGGCAATGCCGCCGGAGACTTTGCACGGCCGCGAGGGGTTGCAGTTGATTCGCAGGGCCATATTTATGTATCTGATGCGGCATTTGACAATGTGCAAATATTCGATATGGCGGGAAGACTACTTCTGTTTTTCGGATCGGCCGGAGAAGGCCCTGGTGATATGTGCTTGCCGGCCGGATTATTTATTGATAGTAACGACCGGATATATGTAACGGAAGGCTGTAATCAACGCTTTCAGGTGTTTCAGTATCGTAGTCATGCGGAGTAAAACCTCAAGTTTATTTCTTGCGGCCTTTAGTTGGTGTGTTTTTTGCTTGTTTTTACTCAGTTAAGCTTGTGAAGATATAAGATAATTAACAGGGATGTCCTGTATAAAATGAAACGGTTTAGTGTGAATAAATCAAGTTTTAAAATATTGATAACAGTTTTATTGATCCTCTGTGCTTTTATCAGCAATGCCCCGGATGTCAGATCGGCCCAAAAGCGTCTCGGGTCTACCCCGAGTCATCCTCACAATTTTTCTGACACGGCGACCAGCGCGATACATGCTCCTGCCGGGACTGAAAGCCGCATATGCGTATTTTGCCATACACCACATAGCTCTTCGGCTGACGGACCACTCTGGAATCGAAATCGCCCTACCGGGCCAAATGGCGATGGAACCTTTCCGCTGTATGGCCAGCTCGGCGATCTCTGGATTGATGATATTTCTGGACTTTCAGAATATAACACCACTGATTATCCGAACGGAGCCTCGAGACTTTGCCTCTCATGTCATGATGGAGTAACGGCTATTGGTGAAGTTATTAATCCGGGTAGCGGTTCGGCTCCCCTGGGAGGGCTTGGAACCATTGAATCGATCAGCGGTCCCGGCGACCCGGCGATTATCGATCTGACGACTTCACATCCGGTTTCGTTTGTTTACAATGAAACTGTGCGTGCATCCATTGAAGGTAACAAGCAGGTTGGCGGTTCCGGCATTCCCGTCGGGTCATATACTCTGCCCTCGGCCGGCATCCTTGACGGTAATCAGCGGATGCAGTGCACGGCTTGTCACGATCCGCATACCGATACGCGAGAGTTGAATTACGATCTACCAATGTGGCGAAAGTGGAGCGGAATTGAAGCAAATGACTATGACAACACTTGTCTGGAGTGTCATGGCTCATTCGATACTGGTAGCCCGGGATTGAACCAGCCGGTAATTAATATCGGTGGTAATCATAACTTGTGATTTGAACAGTGAATTGACTTGAGATATATTTCTATGATTCGCATCTTTTATTTTTTAGCCTTTGCCTCATTGTTTTTCTTGTTGTGGAGCCCTTCCGCTTTTGCCCGGACAAGTCAAGGTCTTCTCCAGGGCGCTCATGGCGATAAGTCTGTCATGCCCAAGTCCTGTCGAGCTTGTCATAAGGGGATGAATATGTCAGTTAATGGTGAGGAGGATTCGTGCCTACAGTGTCATGGTGGCGGGTACGCGCGCTCAAATATGCAGTCCAGAGGATATCTGGCGAAAAATATTGAATTGGCAAATATTGAAACTGAATTGCAGAAGCCTTATCGACATCCTGTTTTGACAGAAAGGGGCATTCACAGGCAAAACGAGATCAAACCTGAACAGGAGATCAATGCCCCGCGTCACTCCGAGTGTGTTGATTGCCATAATCCGCATGCGGCCTCATCCGATAATCCCTACGCAGGTTTCAGTGGCAAAAAAATCGGCAACCTGACTGTTGAGTTAGATCAGGAATATCAGCTCTGCTACCTCTGTCATTCCGACAGTCAGAACCTTCCCGGGAATTCGACCAACAAGCACGCCGAGTTCAAAACGACTAATCGGTCCTACCACCCGGTTGAGGGCGAGGGCGCAACCGAGTTTGTCATCAGCCTGAAGGAACCTTATGCTGCCCGCCAGGAGCGGCCGGGTGATATTTCGATCATCACCTGCAGCAGCTGTCACGGCAGCGACGATAGTCGCGGACCCCGGGGACCACACGGGTCAAATTACGAGGGTCTGCTGAAGTTTAACTACGAGATGAGAGATGGTATGAGCGAAAGTGCTTTTGCCTATGCGCTCTGTTACGAGTGTCACGAGCGTGACAGCATTCTCGGGAATGAGAGCTTCCCTTATCACTCACTTCATATCGAAGGGAAGGGTGGGCAGGACGGAACATCATGTTTCACCTGTCATGATGCGCACGGCAGTGTGCAATATGCATCGCTGATTCGCTTCAACGAAGATGTCGTCGAGCCTCTCCCTTCAGGTAAACTGAAGTTCGATACGGTTGCCGGAAATTCGCGGAGTGGTTCCTGTACTTTGGTCTGTCATGGAGTTACTCATGATGATCAGAAATACTGATTTTCGCCGTTTGTTTTAAGTCTATTCAGGCCAGACATCCGTCTGGCCTTTTTGTTGTTTTGCGTCGATTTTTCCGGTCATTTATGGTAGTTGTTTAAGGATATGCCAAGTTATGTCTGCAAGATAGGAACGGCCGATGGTCGTGTTGTTGAAAAGAGCTTCGAAGCCGCCAGTCGGCAGCTTCTGGAAGCGAATCTGAAAGAGCAGGGCTTTCATGTTTTCAGGATTCGTCGAAAGACTTTTCAGCTGTTCACCGATATGGGAAAAGGTGCCGGACGTCTCAGCAGTCGCCGGTTCCTGGCATTCAACCAGGAATTCCTGGTTCTGCTTAAATCGGGACTGCCAATCCTGCAGGTTCTTGACACTATCGCTGAACGTCTTGAATCAGGTTCCTTTCTCGATGTTCTGACTGAAATAAGGGATGAAGTCAAGGGGGGAGCTGCGATCTCCGAAGCTTTCGGGAAATTTCCTCGGCATTTTCCACATCTCTATATTGCCACAATCAGGGCCGGGGAGCGGACCGGAGACCTTCCTGTTACCCTGGAGCGTTATATTGCCTATCAGAAGCGGGCTGAGAAGCTTAAAAGCAAGGTCCAGAGTGCTTCATTTTATCCGATATTGCTTTCAATCGCCGTTGCTGTCGTTCTACTCTTTCTGATGCTTTATGTTGTACCGAGTTTTACTCAAATCTATGCTGATGCTGATGTTGAGTTGCCTATTGCCACCCGAGTGATTATATTTCTTGCAGAGTGGCTGGTCGATACGATGCCGTTTATTTTGCCCGGATTTTTTTTGTTGCTGTTCGTAATCAAAAGCTTCATCGCTACGGAACGGGGGCGGATAGTGCTTGACCGGGCCAAGCTGATCGTCCCTTTTTTTAGTCGATTGCTGGTCGATTACGCTCTTTCGAGTTTCTGCCGAACACTGAGTACCACGATGATGAGCGGGATTCCAATTGTTCAGGCCATGCAGATGTCGCGCGGCACCCTGAATAACCGTATACTGGAAGATAAGCTGCACCAGGCGACTCTTCGGGTGGAAGAAGGGACCGCCATTTCGACATCCCTTGAACAGGCCGGGTTTTTTCCCGGGATTGCTCTACGGATGATCGGTGTTGGTGAAAGCAGTGGCTCACTTGCCGAAATGTTGAGTGATGTTGCAGACTATTATGAAGATGAGGTCGAGCGTCGGCTCGACCGTTTGACGACAATGATCGAACCGTTGATGATGCTCTGCATGGGGCTTCTGATAGGTGGAATTGTCGTCGCGATGTATATTCCGATATTCCAGTTGGCCGGCACGGTGCGTTGATGGGAGAAGCTGCGTTGAATTTCAAGCGGAAAAAAATTGGTGAAATTCTCATTTCAATGGGAGCCATCACCCCGGCCGAAGTCCAGTTGATCCTGGAACAGATGGATCAATCAGGCAACCGGTTCGGTGAAACAGGGGTTGCCGAAGGCATGTTTGACGATGATGTTCTCGCCCAGGCCCTGGCTGAACAGTTCCGACTTCCCTACGTTGACCTCGATGCATTTCTTCCCGAGGCCGGCCTTGCCGATGAAATTCCGTCCGGCCTGCCGATGAAATTCCGTTTTTTGCCGCTCAGCCGTACCGAAGATGGGCTTATCGTCGCGGTCGCTGATCCTACGGACGTTGTCTCTCTTGATGAACTCGAACTCCAGCTCGATACGGTGCTGCAGGTTCAGGTTGCACCCTGGAGCAAGATACGGAAGATACTGGAAAAAGGGGATGTCGGCTCGAAGCATGTTCTCAGAGACGTATCTGAAGATTTTAAGCTGCAGTTGGTCAAGGAGACAGATAAGGGTGAAGAGGTTCTGTCGATTGAGAAGCTGACAGCAGATACCAGCCCGATCATCCGTCTCATCGATTCAACTCTTTATGATGCATTGAACAAGCGGGCCAGTGATATTCATATCGAGAGCAGTGCCGAGGGTGTGGTTATCAAGTACAGTGTTGACGGCGTTCTTTTCCGCGCCACTGACCCGCTTGATGAGCGGTTCCAGGGACCGATCATTTCCCGGATCAAGGTTATGAGCGAGCTTGATATTTCGGAGCGCCGTATCCCCCAGGACGGCCGCTTCAAGGTCCGGTTGGCAGGTAAATCGATTGACTTCCGGGTGTCGATCATGCCGAGTATTTTCGGGGAAGATGCCGTTATTCGTATCCTTGACAAGGAGTCGATTGCCAGCGATTTGCAGGGCTTGACCCTTGAGGCGCTGGGGATTCCTGCTTCCGAGCTTGTCCGCTTTCGGCGCATGGTCAGGGAACCGTACGGAATGGTTCTGGTGACCGGTCCGACCGGCAGTGGTAAAACGACAACCCTGTATGCGGCTCTTTCAGAAATTAATTCCGAAGATGAAAAGCTGATTACGATTGAAGACCCGGTCGAGTACCAGGTCAAAGGCGTCGTGCAGATTCCGGTCAACGAGAAAAAAGGGCTGACTTTTGCCCGTGGTTTGCGGTCAATCCTGCGGCACGATCCGGACAAGATCATGGTCGGTGAGATTCGTGACCCTGAAACAGCCCAGATTGCCGTCCAGTCGGCTCTGACCGGTCACCTTGTGTTCACTACTGTACATGCTAACAACGTATTCGACGTTCTTGGACGTTTTCTCCATATGGGAATCGACGCATATAATTTTGTCTCGTGCCTCAATTGCGTTGCTGCGCAACGTCTGGTTCGCAAGATCTGTCCTCACTGCAAGCAACCGGTTAAATATAGCAAGCAGACACTTGTCGAGGCCGGCTTGCCCTATGAAAAGTTCCGCCGCGTCAAGTTTTATGAAGGGGCTGGATGTGATGAATGCCATGGTACCGGATATCATGGGCGAAGTGCCATCATGGAACTGCTGGATATGAATGACGAGCTTCGCGAGTTGATAGTTTCAAAGGCACCTGTTTCGAAACTCAAACAGGCGGCCCGCAAAGCCGGAACCATTTTTCTCCGCCAGTCGGCGGTCGAAAAAGTCATCGAAGGAATAACAACACTGCCGGAAATTAACCGGGTCACTTTTGTCGAACAGGATGAGTCGTGATTTATCGCAACTATCTCGGTCTTGATCTGCAGCCACTGGCGATGCGCGCTGTTTCTTTACGGCGCAAGGGGAAGTCGACGACTTTGAATGGTGGGCGGATGCTCGGACTCGAAGAGGGTGTTCTGGCCCCCTCATTCCGCAATCCGAATATCATGAAGATCGAGACTTTCATTGAAAGTCTTCATGAGGTTGTTGGTCCCCTGGCCGGCGCTGAAAACCGGATCTCTCTGGCAATACCGGAACAATCCGGCCTGCAATTGCTGGCCGACATCGAGTCACCTCTAAAATCGAAATCAGATGGAATTGATATATTGAAATGGCAGCTTCGTGACAAGCTGCCAGAAGATGTCGAACTGCAACTTGACTATCAGATATTATACAGAGAGGAAACCGGTCGGCAAAAACTGTTGGTCGTCTGCATGGCAAAGGCGGTCCTCGAGCAGTATGAGGAGGTTCTGGATGAGGCAGGGTACGGTGCCGAATTGATCGGATTCAGATCAATGGGCCTTTTTAATTATTATCGTCCCCGCCTCGACACCGGTGAAAACTTTGCTCTGATCCAGGTTGAAGATGGTAGCCTGGTGTTCCAGTATTTCCAAAACTCCCGGCTGTCCTTTCATCGTTCACGGCTGGTCAATCATGACATCGAGGATGTTTATCGTGAAATCAGCCGATCACTGGCCGGTGAACAGGGCCGGTTTGCCGGAATTAACCGGGCGTCGATCTTTGTTCATACAAACTGGGACGAAAAAGAGAGCCTGACCGAAGCCCTGGGCAGTCTTTTCAGCAAGGAACCCGAACTTCTTAAGCCGGTGATGGAGCGGCTGACCAGTGAATCGTTGACCCTCACTGAGAAACAGCGTCTTTCCCTGGTGACAGCAGTCGGTTCAGCCGAATTGTTAATGTAGGTAGAATAGATGAAGTATTCACTAAACCTGGCCAGTCGGTCATATATCAATAAACGGGCCCTTTACGCCGGCTATCTGGTCTGCGGCATCGTGCTGCTTGCAGGGCTGATGTCGAATTTCGGATACTATGTGAAATTACAAAATCAGAAGCGTCTGACCGAGGTCCGTCTGGCCGAATTGGAAGAAAAGATATTGGCAAGCCAGGGCTCTGAGATCGCTGCGACCTACAGCGCTGAAGGTTATAAAGATATACTGAAGGAAATCAACGCTGCCAATCGCATCCTTGAACGTGATGCTTTCCGCTGGACGGCACTGCTCGATCAGCTTGAAAAGGTAGTTCCCTGGGATGTCAGCATCGAAAATATTAATCCCGATCATAAAAAGGGGGTTGTCAAGATTACCGGCTTGGCGAAAGATCTGTCAGACATGAAGCGGTTCCTCGATAATCTGATTGATTCCGGTGATTATGTAGATGTCCTCCTGCTGAGTCAGTCATCAGTTGATGTCATAGGATCTGGTCAGTTTCTCCGGTTTTCAATTGAACTCAGGGGGGCTTTCTGATGGCAAAAGAGACTATCTTGCAGGCAATATGGCGGATTAATCGGAAACTCCCGGTTATTCTGATGGTTCTGATCGTCGGAAATCTGTTGTTCTTCCTTTTTCTGACGCAATACCTCGAACCAGAAATTTCTCTACTGGAAAGGCGTTTTATCAGCAAGCAATCGGAAGTTCGCGAGGCTGAACAGGGAGGGCGTTCGGCCGAGTCTCCGTTGGTCATTTACGCCCGGGGAATAAAAGATTTGCAAGCGTTTCGTAAAGCAATTCCCTCGAAAAGCGACTTAACCGGATTGGTCGGAGAGGTCTTCAACCTGGCCGAGAGTTCCGGCCTGGTTATTGACCGGATTAGTTATGATCCGAATCAAATGGAAGAGCTGGCGTTATTGCAATACGGGCTCAACTTCGTTGTTTCAGGAAACTACAATCAGATCAAAAAATTTACGCACAAGATTGAACAGTCAAAACGGATTCTCTCGATCGATCAAATGAAACTTAATCAAGGCACAAAAGAAAAGGACATTCGGCTGAGTCTCGAGTTAACCACGTATTTCAAGGCAGACGAGGCATGAATAGGCAAAAGCAGATATTGGTTGCTCTGCTGGTTGTCCTGGCGTTGCTCGGAGTTCGCGCCTATCTGGCCACGCCACGGCAGCAGAAGGTCGTGACAGACGATCCCGGTCGTAACAGAGATGCTGGGCAACTTGAACGATTGACCAGGTCTGGCTCGGTTGATGATCAGCAGGTCAAGCTCGATCTCCTTGAGCCTGCCAAGGAAAAATACCAGGGCTACAAGAGGGATGTTTTTAACTTTTACGTGCCGAAACCGAAGCCGAAACCTGTGGAAAAAGTTGTGACTGCACCGCCGAAAAAAGTTATACTGCCGCCTCCACGCGAGGTTGTGACTCCCCAGGTCCGACAGCAACTGGCCAAGTTTACTTTCCTCGGTTTCCTGGTAAAGGATCAAGAAAGAACCGTATTTCTTGCCAAGAGGGATGACCTTTTTCTGGTCAAGCGCGACGACACCTTTGGTGAAAATAATCAGTTCAAGGTGGTTTCGGTTACCGAAGAGATGATGAAGATCAGGCAAAACGATACGGATGGTCTGATTGAGATTGTCCTCGTCGAAAAAGAGCCATTGATTCCTTCTTTTTCGTCTGGCGGAGTCACAAGTCGTCCGAGCGGCGGCTTTGTAACGAGGCCTTCGGCTCTGCCGAATGCGCAACCAAGTGCGGTGCCGCTGCAGGAACAACGCAAGCCCTGGTTCAAGCAGGCGCAACAACCGCCAGAAGAGTGATTTCCGGTGCACGTATGAATGTAATAAATATGCAAATAATCAAGTTGCCAAGAGGTCAAAAAATGAATTTTCGCCCGAGTACCATTTGCCTCCTGATCACATTGACATTGTTTCTGTCAGGCTGTGCCGCCGGAAGAGGCTCCTATTTGCGCGGTGTAGATGCGATTAGTGAGGCAAATTATGATCTGGCTGTTGTCGAGTTGTCAAAAGCCCTGGAAGCAGACCCTTCGAACCCTGAATACCGGGCCCGGATTGCTGCGGCAAGAGCCCAGGCGGCCATGGTGCATCTGGAAAAAGGCCGTGATTTAAGGAGTGAACGGAAGTTGACGGAGGCCGCCGGTGAACTGCGAGTGGCAGCATCACTGAATCCGACACTCGACGTTGCACGACAGGAACTCAATGAAGTCGAGAAATTGAATGAAGCTCGACTCATGGCGGCGGAAGCCCTCGAGCATCAACATGCGCGGCGGCTCAGAAAAGCCAGAAAGCTGGCGCAGGCCGCCCTTGAGATCGATCCTGAAAACGAGGCCGCAATCAAGCTGCTTGAACAGATGAAGCAGCAGGAAAAGACCCGCCTCGGTGGGTTCGAGCTCGATGTTGAATCGAATAAACCAGTGACGCTCAAGTTCAAGGATGCAAAACTGCAAGAGGTCTTTAAAATTCTCAATCGCCTCTCCGGGATCAATTTTATTTTCGATGAAGACCTTAAAAGTGAACAGGTTACGCTGCTTCTTGAGGACGCTACTTTTGCCCAGGCCCTTGAACTGATCATGAAGATGAACAATCTTGGCAGCCGGGTGCTGAATCCGAAGACAGTCATTATCTATTCCAACTCAAAGGATAAACAGAAACAGTATGAAGATCAGATCATCCAGACTTTTTATCTTTCGAGTATTGATGCAAAAAAAGCGGTCAACATGTTGCGGACCATGCTTCAACTCCGGAAAATCTATGTTCACGAAGAGTTGAATGCTATTGTTGTACGCGATAGCCCCGATGTTATTGAACTGGTTTCACAGATTCTTGCCAACGCTGACCTGGCCGATTCCGAAGTTGTTTTTGATCTCGAATTAATCGAAGTCAGTCACGGCGACGTACTCAAGTTGGGGGTGAAGCTTGACCCCAAAACGATCGGTATTGGTGCGGTTAAAAATGGCAGTATTGTAACAAGGTCGTTGCCGACAACCGGACTCGACAACCTGATTAACGATTTTACCGGGCTTGACGCCTTTTTCACGCTGCCGACCGCCACCTTCGATTTAACCAAGCAACTGACAGACACCGAAATCCTGGCCACTCCGAAAATCCGGGTCAAGAACCGAGAAAAGGCCAAGGTTCATGTCGGGACGCGTGAGCCGACGATCACAACGACCACCTCCGGTGACAATGTCAGTGAAAATGTCCAGTATGTTGATGTCGGGGTCAAGGTTGACGTTGAACCGGTGATTCAGCTTGACGGAACAGTCAAGGCTAAATTGCGCCTTGAAGTCAGTACGGCCAGCGATCCGATTACGACAGCAAACGGTACCCGGTCATTTACGATTAATACAACCAATGCCGAAACAGTGCTGATCCTGAACGATGGTGAACGGACGATTCTCGGTGGGCTGATTCGGACGGTTAATTCGTCAACCAAAGAAAAAATACCTGTACTTGGCGACATCCCGTTGCTGGGGGCGTTGTTTACAAATCATGATCTGGATGATGGTAAGCGCGAGATCCTCCTTTCGGTTACACCGTACATTGTCAAAAAGATTGACGTGCCGGGAGTAAATGAATCGAGAATCTGGTCGGGTGGTGAAGAGGAACTGAAAGCCGGCCAGAACTTTGCCGCCTTCGCTGAAATGCCGGAAATCGATGACACTCCGGCGGTGAAGCCAGCGCAGCCAGATACGCCGCCGGTAACCCCGGACAGCGCTTCAGCCGAGTCCGCTGCCTCATCTGCTCCGTCTACTTCAACTCCTGACCAGGATATAAAACAGGAAATAGGCCAGGATCCGGCTGACGAAGGGATGGAGGCGCCGACCCCGGCAACCACGGAAGGGACTGCTGCCACTCCAGAGACGTCTGTAACTCCTGAGACGTCTGTAACTCCTGAGACGTCTGTTGCCCCAGGGACCGGGGGTGATGCTGTACAGCCGGAGCCTTTAAAGCCCCTTGCCCCGGTTGTGATCCCTGACCAGGAAAACGGAGTCGCTCAGGTCGATGTGGCCCCGGCAGAAATCAAAACCCCTGTGATAAATGCGCGGATGTTTGTCAACGGCAGTCAACTTGTTAACGTAGGTGACGAGTTTACAGTTGACCTGAACATTTCCGAAGTCGATAAACTCTACAGTGCTCCGATGTTTGTTAATTATGATGCTGAACTGATTGATTTTGTCCGTGCCGGCGAGGGCGATTTCCTGAAAGTACCCGGGCAGTCAACCGTTTTTACCTCGAGCCCGAACCGGAGTCGAGGTGAATTGATCATCGGTTATAAGCAGGGAGCTGGAGGTGAAGGTGCGACCGGCAGCGGGACTCTGCTTAATATCCGGTTTAAGGCGAAAAGTGCCGGCAACGCCCTGATCCGCCCGAACCGAATTAATTTCCGGGATCCGCAAGGAAACCGGATTCAGGTTGATGTGGAGCCGTTCAGTATTGAGATCCGCTAGCCAAAGAGCCAGGCTTTTTATAAGCAATAACCATGGTTTAACCTTGATCGAGCTGGTTATTGCCATGGCGATACTTGCGGTTCTCGCTGCGGCCGTATTGCCGCTCGCCGAAGTCACGGTCAAACGGACCAAGGAGATCGAGCTACAGCGTGCTCTACGCGATATCAGGAGTGCGATTGACGCTTACAAGGCAGATTATGAAAAGGCCAAAGCCGAAAAGAAAATCATAACCAGCATCGGTGAAACCGGCTACCCTGAAGAGCTTGCAGAGCTGGTAGAGGGAAAGGAATGGGGCGATCTCTACCCTTATCCGCGAAAATATTTACGACGCATTCCCAAAGACCCATTTGACAAGTATGATGAGGGGTGGGGGTTAAGGTCCTACAAGGACGATCCCGATTCATCCGTCTGGGGCGGAGACGATGTCTTCGACGTCTATTCCCAGAGTGACGGGATAGCGCTCGACGGAACTGAATACAGGAATTGGTGAGAAATCGAAATGAAACTTCTGGCAAGCATGAAAAAAAACAGGGGATTCACCCTGATCGAATTACTGATCGTTTTGTCGATTATTGGAATACTTGCTGCGATCACGGTGCCGAGCTACAAACGACATACGATCAAGGCACGAGAAACAGTTTTGATGGAAGACCTTTATCAGATGCGCCAGGCCATCGATGCTTTTTTTGCCGACAAGGCAAGGTATCCTGAATCGCTTGACGAACTGGTCACGCAGAAGTATCTCCGTTCGATTCCCCGCGATCCGTGGACTGAAAAGACTGATACCTGGGTGACCGTACCACCCGAGGCCTTGCCTGACAGCGGCGACCTGGCCGAAGGCGGGGTGTTCGATGTTCACAGCGGCAGTGATCTTATCGGCCTCAACGGCAAACCGTATAGTGAATGGTAGAAGATGATTCAGCTATTCAACCTCTCCAAGTCCTACTCAAAAGATGGGAATGCTCTCGAAGACCTGAATCTCAAGATCCCGAAGGGTGATTTTGTTTATATTACCGGCCCGTCCGGGGCGGGAAAATCGACCCTGATGAAGCTGCTTTATGCGACGGAAAAACCGACCCGGGGGCAGATCTTAATCAATGGGCAGAATGTCACCCGCATGGGGCCGTCGAAGATACCTTATCTCCGCCGCCAACTCGGTGTCGTGTTTCAGGATTTCAAGCTGATCGCCAGTCGAACGATTTTCGAGAATGTTGCCTTCCCGCTGGAAGTTCGTGGCCGCAAACGGTATGAAATTGGCAAAAAGGTCTACCACGCACTGAAAAGTGTTGGTCTCGAGCATAAATTGCTGAAATATCCGCTGGAACTTTCCGGCGGAGAACAACAGCGTGTCGCCATTGCCCGCGCTCTGGTGATGGAACCTTTGGTTCTACTTGCTGACGAGCCGACCGGAAATCTCGACCCGGAAGTGACCCTCGAAATTATGGATCTCTTTAAAAGTGCCAATGCTCGCGGTACGACAGTTCTTCTGGCAACCCATGATCGGGAAATGATCCAACGTTTCCCGCGGCGCCAGATCAGCCTTGATGATGGGCGCCTCGTTGAAGACCGGATTCCGTAACTCTTGATTAAGGATATGAATCGATTGTGATCAGCCGATTTATTTATCTCATACGCCGGGCCCTGCGGAACATGCGGCAAAGCCTTTTCCTCTGTACCGCTGCCATCGGTACCGTCACCGTATCCCTTTGTATTCTCACTTTTTTTGCGATCATCGTACTGAATGTCCAGCAGATGACCAAGCACTGGAGCCGGGAAGTTCAGGTTGTGGCCTATCTCGATGAGGTTCCGTCGAAAAAAAGTTTGAATGCGCTGATCCGGGAAGCCGAAATGCTGGATGAGGTTGAAGAGGTGGTGTTTATCTCGCGCAAGCAGGCTTATGATGATTTCCGACAGCGCCTGGGGGATGATGTGATTCTGCTCGAAGGCCTGGAAGACGACTTCCTCCCGGCATCTTTGAAGTTGTCGCTGAAAGAGGACCATCGTACCCGCGAAGGGGTGGAACGGGTGGTCAAGCATCTCCGCACCAAGAAAACATTTTCCGATTTCCGTTATGGTCAGGATTGGCTGGAACGGTTTGAGTCGTTTGTCGGATTGATCAAGATGGCCGGTTTGATCCTCGGTGGGTTCCTCCTGTTTGCAACCCTGTTCATTGTTGCAAACACGATTAAATTGACAGTTTATGCCCGCCGGGACGAACTCGAAATTATGGCTCTGGTCGGAGCAACCTCCGCATTTATCAAAATTCCGTTTTTGATCGAGGGTGCCATTCAGGGTGCTTTTGGCGGACTGCTTGCCCTCGGCTTTTCATTTACTCTCTATTCACTTTTTCTGCAACGCGGCCTTGAAACGCTACTTCTGGCCTCCGGGGTCGAGCAAGTGGTTTTCCTGCCTCAATATTTTCAAATCATGGTCGTTGTGACCGGTGTCTTGCTCGGTGTTCTCGGGAGTATGTTTTCTTTGCGGAAATTCGTTCGCATTTAGGTGGTAGCAGACTGATGCGCAAGCTTCTTTTTTTCGTATTCATTTCCCTGTTGAGCTGGTCGGGGCCCTGCTCCGTGCACGGAAACCCCGATCAAGCGGAGAATGTGCGTAAACTCGAGGAAATTGAGGCGCGGCTTGAAGATGCGCTTGTGGCGATTGAACAGAAGCGCACTGACGAGGTTGACCTGCTATCGGAACTCAACAGTGTCGACCGTCAGTTGAGCATAAAACGTCAGCGAGTGCGGAAATCGAAAGCAGGGCTGCAGGAGCTGAAAAAAAAGATCCGGCAACAGATGGACGACCTGGATAAAAGACGTCATGAGGTTCAGATTCTGCAGGGCCAGGTTCAACAGCGTCTGATTTCACTGTACAAATCCGAGGAAACAGGGGTTTTGAAGACCCTTTTTTCAGCTGAATCAATTTCATTGATGTTGGAAGATTATGATTTCCTCAGCCGAATTGTTGCCCATGACCGGGAACTTCTTGAGGATTACCGAAACCGTCTGGCAAAAAGGCAAAAAGCTTTTGACGCGCTGGCCGTGAGTAAAAAAAAGCAACAGGTTACTTTATCCCGGCTGCAAAAAGAGGAAAAAAAGTTGACCCGGGCGAAAAAGCTGAAAGAACGGTTTCTCGCCGCGGTTCGACGCGACCGGTCGGCACTCGATACGATGGTCGGGGAATTGCGAAAACGTGCGGCTCGACTTAATTCACTGGTTAAAGGACTCGAATCGGGGAAATCGGATTCAAGCCCTTTAACATCAGCGCTTTTCCCGCTGCAGAAGGGGCTTCTGCCCTGGCCGGTCAAAGGGCGATTAAAAGTGAAGTTCGGGACCGATCGACATCCTGAACTCGGTACCTTGATTGAAAGCAACGGGATCGAAATATTCACCGAACCCGGGACGCCGATCAAGGCGGTCTGGCATGGACGAGTCGCTTTTGCGAAACGTTTCCAGGGATACGGGAACCTTCTTATCGTTGATCACGGTGATGGCTTTTATACGCTATACGCTCAGGCTTCACAGCTGAAGAAAAAGACAGGGGACATGGTGAAAAAGGGTGAAGAGATTGCCATATCAGGTTACGATGGAAACGATGCCGTTTATTTTGAAATCCGGCAGGGTCGTACTCCTCTTAACCCGTCTGGATGGATAACCAGACGCTGACATGAGTAGTTTAAACCTGTTCTGAAAAGGAGAGCAGAATGCACCGGAAAAACGGACTTCTTGTTACGCTGATATGTCTTGTCGTTCTGGCTGGCTGGATATCTTTTGCCGGAGGGCAAACCCGGACGGCCCGTTCCGACTCACCTTACGAGGAGATGAAGATCTTTACCGACGTGCTTTCGATTGTCCGGGAAAGCTATGTCGAAGAAGTCGGTTTGCCGGAGCTGATCTACGGAGCGATCGACGGTATGCTTGCGACGCTCGACCCTCATTCTTCGTTTATGGACCCCGAAATGTACAGTGAGATGAAAACTGATACCAAGGGAGAGTTTGGCGGTCTCGGTATCGAAATCTCGATTCGTGACGGAATCCTGACAATCATCGCGCCAATCGAAGACACGCCGGCTGATCGAGTCGGACTTGCGGCGGGTGATCAGATTGTCCGAATCGATGATCAATTGACCAAGGAAATCGGGATCATGGAAGCGGTTAAACTTCTCCGCGGCCCAAAGGGGAGTCAGGTCACCGTTACGATCATGCGGGACAGTTTTGATCGCCCACAGCCTTTTACCATTGAGAGAGAACTTATCAAGATTGAAAGTGTCAAGGCTCGTACCCTTGAAGACGGATACGGATATATCCGGCTGAGTCAATTCCAGGAAAATACGGACGATGATCTTGGCTCGGCACTTGAGCACTTGCGCAAAGAAAACGGCGGCCAGCTTAAAGGGCTGATTCTCGATATGCGTAACAACCCGGGAGGTCTGCTCGAGCAGGCGGTCCGGGTTTCCGATCATTTTCTCGACAAGGGACTGATTGTATATACCGAGGGGCGTGAAGCGGCCAGTGAAATGAAATTTGAAGCGCACCGGGATGGTACTGAACCTGATTATCCCGTGGTTATTCTAATCAACAGTGGATCAGCCAGCGCGGCTGAAATTGTTGCCGGTGCCCTGAAAGATCACCGCCGGGCTATATTGCTCGGAACCAGAAGCTTCGGTAAGGGGTCTGTTCAGACAATTATTCCTCTCGAAGATGGATCCGGTCTCAGGTTGACAACGGCTCGTTATTTTACTCCGAGCGGAACATCAATCCAGGCTCTCGGGATCGAACCTGATATTCTTGTTAATCAGGTTACTGTCGAAGAGAAAGAGGGTGGGGCGCATTTACGCGAGAAGGATCTTGAAAATCATTTTGACAACGGTGACTTAGATCATGCAGACAGTTCGGTCAAGTTTCGCCTGGGAAAAAAAGATCGCGACGATTACCAACTGGTCCGGGCGCTCGATCTGCTCAAGGGATGGGATCTGTTTCAGTCAATTCAAAAACCTGCGGCCTGATCAGGACCGTGCCGATCACCGTCGATAGACAGATGTTTATTTATGGCTGTAAAAAATAGTAAGAAAACGAAACGTAAATATAAGGGGCGCAAAAAAAAGCAGACGAACTATTCGGCGCAAGCGCTTTTTGCCGGTCTGGTTTTAACGATCGTATCGATCGCCGCCCTGTTGTTGATCCGCGGCCCTTCCATTGAAAAAGAAGATGTACGGTTTGCTCTGGATGACCTTGAAGTTGAGGTTGAATCGGTACTTTTACGTAGCGGATATGCGCTTGAGCAGATTGAAATTCGACGTGAATCGGATCTTTTGAATTACGAAATCCGGGGCGGCATGCCGGACGAACCGGTGCTGGACCGGTTTACCCATCGGTTACAAAAAAAGTTTTCCGGGATCGAAGATGATCGACGTCCCGATTCGGGTGAGCTGCTGATTTATCGAAACGGGGCGCTAGCCTGTCTTCTTCAGTTCGAAATTGGCGAGACACCTCTCTCCCCACCTGATATTCGACCAGGTAAACCGCAAGTCGTGATCATAATGGATGATCTCGGGCGAAGTCTTACCCGGGCCAAAGAGTTGATCAATCTTGGTTTGCCGGTTACTTTTTCAATCCTTCCGGGAGAACAGCTGGCGACCGATGTCGCCCTGCTGGCGGCACGAAGTGGTTATGAAGTTATGATCCACCTGCCGATGGAACCGCACAGTTATCCGGAAACCAATCCGGGACCGGAGGCGCTGCTGCTCGGTCAGAGCGAAAGTGAGATGATCCGCAAGGTTCACTCCTATTTCAGCAAAGTGCCGTACGCCGCTGGCGCAAATAATCATATGGGTTCACGTTTTACCGAATTTGATCGAGGGATGAAAACCGTATTGAATGTTCTGCGGGAGAAAGGGATGTTCTTTATTGATAGCCGGACAACCGGTCAATCGGTTGCTCTCTCTGTTGCCGGGGAGCTCGGTGTGCCTAATGCCGTACGTGATGTTTTCCTCGATAACGTTGCCGAAGTCGACCCGATCCGGCAACAAATCAGAAAACTGATCAAACTCGCCTTAAAACGGGGCAGTGCCATCGGGATTTGCCACCCGTACCCTGAGACAATAGAAGCGCTAAGACAGGAAGTGAAATTTTTGCGCTCCGGCGAAGTTGATGTTGTCTTCGCTTCCAAGCTGGTCTCTTCCTGAGTCAGGTCTGCTCAATAAACTGCTTCCGGATGCGTTCGCTAATCTGCTTGAATGTTTTGTGCTTTTCGTCATAGAGAATTTCATCGGGGAAGTCGGTGCAGACCTTTCGGATGAGCAGACAATCATCTCCCAGCATTTTGTCAGGGCCGAAAAGAACTTTTTCAGCCAGGGTATATAGAGCGGAACGCTCACGGTTTATCAGACCTTTTTCGAACTCTTTCAGCTCAATTTCCTTATGCGAAATTTCGAGGCCATCTTCATCAAATCTGTACAGGGCGATCTGTTGCTGGTGAAAATTTCGGGTATTGATTGCCCGACGCAGGACGAAGAAAGAATGCTGCGCTGATTCGCGAAAAAGATCTGATAGCGGGTCTGAGCCGGAACCGTTCACCGGAGATCGGTAGAAGTGACGAAAAACAAGAGAGGTCAAGCATTCATCCTCAATAAATGCCGAGTGTTTTCCGCTAAAGGTTGTGGCATAGTAGCCGACCGGATCGATACCGTGGTCGTTGATGATCTGAGAGCCACAGATCAGGCAGTTTTTATCGACTGAATCGAATCTTTTGCTAAACTCTTCGTCTCTGACCCTGAGACTGTTTTGCATATCGTCGGCATAGCGGTCGAGCCGTTTTGTTCTGGTGTCGGCATAGTTGAGGTAAACCTGGCGCGTGATGTGAGACATCTGGATATGAACGTCAGTACTCCGGCCGTGGGTTATCACCGGATAAATTTTCCCTTCGGGATTGGTGTTGAGTGACTCGACCTTGGGGCTTTTTGCGATATAGCCTTCGAGGCATCGATAACCACGGCTCATGGCATAAGCTTTCAGGAGTTGGTAAGGGTCGCGGAAGGGCCCATCATAATGGATTCGCGAATCGATCAGGCAGGGCAGTATGCGGAGCGCCGATTTGCCAAGTTCATTCGCTGCAAAGAAATCATAAAGATGTTTGCAGTTTTCCAGAGAAGGGGCATCCTTGACCGGGACAATAACCTGATCGGCGCAGAAAAGGGCATTCTGGGTGAAAATATCGAGGTCGGGGCGAGTGTCGATGACCAGAATTCCGGGCAGATCGGTCGCGGCAAGTTTTCGGGCGAGAACATCCGGACCACTGATCTGATCACGGATAGAGGAAAGTTGTCCGTCCGAAGGGAAAAACTGGACGCCGAATTCCCCGGTTTCGAGGATCTGCTCGGCTTGACCGCCATTGAAAAGTGATGCAACATTGGCTTTCGGCACACTGCCGTTGATTCTGAACATCCGGTCAACCGAAAAGTGATTATCGAAACTGCAGAGAGTGACCGGAAGGTCTTCGTGCAAAGCCTTGAGATATATGGCAAGGTTGGTGGCCAGCGTAGTTTTGCCGACGCCGCCCTTCTCACTGGATATGGCTACAACATAGGGACGGTTCATGCTTCTTCCTTTTACTGCTCAGGTTGCGCTATATATAGTAGAAGGGCTGGATGATGTCAAATGAAAACCACAAGATATTGTGAGAGTTTATGTCCGATCAAAATCAGGTTCTGAGTGTGTCGCGTCTGGTCTCCCTGCTCAAGGAAACGGTAGAAGATAATTTCGTGCAAGTCGCGGTCGAGGCCGAAATTTCCAACCTGGCGCGGCCGGCTTCGGGACATCTGTACTTTACCCTGAAGGATGACTCTGCTCAGCTCCGGGCGGTTTTGTTCAAGCCGTCGGCACGGTTACTCAAGTTCGATCCCGAGAGTGGTCTGCAGGTCATTTGCCGAGGCCATGTAACACTTTATCCGCAACGGGGTGACGTGCAGATGGTCGTCGAGGCGATGGAGCCGGTCGGAGCCGGTTCGCTTCAGCTGGCGTTTGAACAATTGAAGGCCAGGTTGGCCGCCGAGGGTCTTTTTGCTGCTTCACGTAAACACGAAATTCCATCCTATCCACAGACGGTCGGGGTTGTGACCTCGGCAAGTGGCGCGGCGATACATGATATCCTCCGGGTTCTGCGGCGTCAGGCCGGCGGGCTCGAAGTTCTGATCTGGCCGGTACGGGTTCAGGGCGATGCTGCGGCCAGCGAAATAGCCGTCGCCATTGAAGAGCTTGACCGGCGTGAAAATATTGATGTCTTGATTGTGGGTCGCGGCGGTGGCTCTCTGGAGGATTTATGGGCATTCAATGAAGAAATCGTTGCCCGGGCGATTGCCGCGTCTCATACTCCGATCATATCGGCCGTCGGTCATGAAGTTGATTTTACAATTGCCGATTTTGTTGCAGACCTGCGAGCGGCAACGCCGACTTCGGCTGCTGAACTGGCGGTAAAGGGCCGGCTGGAGCTCGAAGCCCATCTGGATCAATTAAAATTCCGCCTGGCCTGCCAGGTTGAAAGCCGTCTTGATCTTTTAAAAGAGCGGATTTTTGGTTTACGGCGCCGTCTCGTATCACCGGAACGGCAGATTGAGATCTGGCGCCATCGGTTTGAGGAGCTTGTGGGCCGTCTCTCCCGGTCCGGTAAATACATACTGGAACAGAAATCATCCGGCATTGCGACTCTCGCGGCCCGCCTCGATCTGTTGTCGCCGCTGAAAACACTTGAACGGGGATATTCGATTGTCAAAAAGGCTGATGGTTGTGTCGTCAGAAGAAGTGCGCAGGTTTCAACCGGAGAATCGCTGCTGGTAAAATTTGCCCGTGGCGAAGCCAGGGTCAAGGTCGAGGAGACAGGAAATTGAAGTTGCGTATTGTTTTTTTATTGATTCTGCTTTTTCCCTCAACTGTTTGCGGTCAATGGGTCCTCAGTCCCCGCACGATGGTCAACGGCGGCGTTGCTGTTCTGCGCTGGCAAGGAGAGGTGCCGATGGACGTCGCGGTGGCACGTTTCAATGGAGAATCATTTTTTCTCGACCGCGACAGTGAAGGACCGTTTGCTTTGATCGGCATTGATGTTCTACAGAAGCCGGGAACCTACCAGGTTGAAATGACCGGTGTCGATAAATCCGGTGTCAATCATTTTGATTCTATTCAGATAATAGTGAAAGATGCCAATCGGAAAACCGATTACCTGACCCTTCCTCAAGAGATGGTCACTCCGAAAAAGCCGGAGATACTGAAAAGAATCGGAAGTGAGTCGCATCGCCTGAAATCGATATTTGCACAAGACAGTGGCCCCTATATCGGTGGTCTTTTCGGGTTGCCGGTCGCCGATCCGGTCAGTAGTTTTTTCGGTACGAAGAGGGTTTTGAACGGAGAGCCGAAGTCGCCTCATTCGGGAACCGATTTCCGCTCGCCGCTCGGCCGACTCGTCCGGGCCCCGGCAGCTGGGCGGGTCGTTTTTGTCGACGATCTTTACTACACAGGTCGGACTGTTATTCTTGATCATGGCAGCGCAATCTACAGCCTTTACGCCCATCTGCTTAAGCCGCTCTGCAAGGTCGGTGAGAGGCTTGATTCTGGCCAGCCTCTCGGCAAGGTCGGCAGTACCGGCCGTTCGACCGGAGCGCACCTGCACTGGACCGTCAAAATCCGTGGCGCGAAGGTTGATCCATTGCTTCTTCTGGCCAGCTACGGCAAGGAAAGGCCTTGACTGCATTTTAGGCGAGAGTGATAATGCCAGACTTTCGCCGGGGAGGTTTCATTGACTGAAAAAAAGACATTTGAATCGTCATTGAAAGAGCTCGAAGCAGCGGTTGAGCGTCTGGAAAGCGGTGAACTGCTGCTTGAAGATGCTCTGGCCTGTTTTGAAGAGGGCGTTCATGCTGCCGCAGACTGCCAGAAATTACTGCAGGATGCGGAATTGAAGGTTGCGCAACTGGTTGCCGACAAGGATGGGACGATACGTCAGCAACCATTTGCCGAAGAAAATGGTTCAGAATAGATATGGATATTAAAAAATATCTTGCCGATATCGCGGCTCTGGTAGACGATGCGCTTGATCATTATCTTCCGGACGAAGAGCGCATGCCGAAAAACTTGCATCGGGCCATGCGTTATTCTGTCTTTGCCGGCGGCAAAAGGATCAGGCCGGTGTTGATGATGGCAGCGTGTGATGCCGTTGGCGGTCGGCGGGATAATGTCATTGCAGCGGCATGTGCAATGGAGATGATTCATACTTACTCTTTGATTCATGACGATCTCCCGGCTATGGATGATGATGATTTTCGCCGGGGTCAACCGACCAATCACAAGGTTTTCGGTGAAGCGAATGCCATTCTGGCCGGTGATGCCCTTCTGACTGAGGCGTTTGTTGTTCTTTCGGAAGCCGAGTCCGGCATCCTTATCGATCCCGAGATTCGGCGGAAGGTGATCCGGGTTATTGCCAGGGCGGCCGGTTGTGCCGGCATGGTAGGCGGTCAGGTCGTTGATATGGAATCGGAAGGGAAGGATATTGACATGCCGACGCTGGAATATATCCATATCCACAAAACCGGAGCTCTGATCAAGGCATCGATCGAAGTCGGTGCTCTGCTTGGTGGAGCGAGTGACGATGCTTTTGTAAAGCTCTCTCGTTATGGTGAACTGGCAGGTCTGGCATTTCAGATCGCAGATGATATCCTTGATGTTACGGCTGAACAAGGTGAACTCGGTAAGGATGTTGGGAGTGATGAGGCCCGGGGCAAGGCAACTTACGTTTCCTTGCTTGGTTTGCGTCAGTCCCGGGAGCGGGCTGATGAACTACGGGAGATGGCGATGTCCACCCTGGATGATTTCGGAGAAGAAGCCGAGCCGTTACGGCAAACTATGAAATTTATTATTGAGAGGACCTCGTGAGCGAACAAACGAACAGGTCAGAGAAGTTGCTTCCCGCCTTAAAGTCCACGGCTGAGTTGAAATCGATGAGTTTCGATCAGCTTCTGACTATTTGTGATGAGGTACGTGAAAAAATCATTGAAGTCGTTTCTGTCAACGGCGGGCATCTGGCGAGCTCACTCGGTGTCGTCGAACTGACAGTCGCCTTGCATCGGGTGCTTGATACTCCGAAAGACCGGATTGTCTGGGATGTTGGCCACCAGGCATATGCGCATAAACTTTTAACCGGTCGGTTCGACCAATTCCATACCTTGCGACAGCTCGATGGCATAAGTGGCTTTCCGAAACGGAAGGAGAGTGCATACGATTGTTTTGATGTCGGTCATTCCAGTACATCAATATCAGGCGCTCTCGGCATGGCTGCCGCCCGCGACGCTCGCGGCACCGATGAAAAAATTTTTGCCGTGATTGGCGATGGCTCACTGACCGCCGGAATGGCGTTCGAGGGGTTGAACCAGGCCGGTCATCTTAATAAAGATATGGTTGTTATCCTGAATGACAACGAAATGTCAATTTCGCCGAATGTGGGGGCCCTCTCTTCGTTCCTCAGCCGTCAGATGACATCCGATTTCTTTGTCCGGATGAAGCGGGAGACAGAGAACTTCCTCGATCATGTTCCTAAAATTGGCAAAGACCTGCGGCGGTTGGCGAAGAGGGTTGAGGAGTCAGTCAAGGGATTTCTAACGCCCGGAATGCTATTTGAGGCTTTTGGCTTCGATTATGTCGGTCCGATTGAAGGGCACAAGCTGGACGAGGTTATCCAGACACTCGAGAATGTCACCAAAATGGACGGTCCGATTCTTGTTCATATTGTCACCAGGAAAGGACAGGGCTTCGAGCCAGCCATACAAAGCCCTTCAAAATTCCATGGTGTCGGACCGTTTAATCGTGAATCCGGCGAGATCAAATCTACGAAAGGTGGTGTTCCTACTTACACCAGTGTTTTTGGTGAGACGTTGTGCAACCTTGCTGTCAAGGATGACCGGATTGTCGCGATTACAGCCGCCATGCTGGAAGGGACCGGCCTGAAGAAGTTTGCCGCCGAGCTTCCGGACCGTTTTTTTGATGTCGGAATCGCTGAACAGCATGCTGTGACTTTCGCAGCCGGGCTTGCAACCCAGGGTTTGAAGCCGGTCTGTGCCATCTATTCAACTTTTTTGCAACGGGCGTACGATAGTGTTCTGCATGATGTCTGTCTGCAAAATCTGCCTGTCACCTTCGCGATTGACCGCGGCGGACTGGTCGGAGCCGACGGCCCGACCCATCATGGGACTTTCGATGTGTCCTTCCTCCGGTCTATTCCAAATCTGGTTTTTGCGGCGCCGCGTGATGAAGCTGAATTACAGCGGATTATGGTGACCGCCCTCGATTTTGACGGACCATTTGCCTATCGATATCCACGCGGCAGTGGGGTTGGTGTTGAACTTGCTGACAAACCTCAATCGCTCAAAATTGGTGAAGGTGAACTGCTGTGTGCAGGTGATGCCGCAACCCTCGTTGCAATCGGTTCATCGGTACAGGAGGCCCTGGGAGCAGCCGCACAATTGAAAAGTGAAGGGATTGAGGTCGCCGTGGTTGATGCCCGTTTCATCAAGCCGCTGGACGAAGTTCTCCTGTTGGCTCAGGCTGAAAAGACCGGTCTGGTTTTTACGATCGAGGAAAGTGTGCGACAAGGCGGCTTCGGTAGCGCTGTCCTTGAGCTTCTCGAGGATAAAGGGTGTTCAGCCCGGGTTGAAAGGATCGGGCTTCCCGATGTTTTTGTTGAGCAGGGGAGTCAACCGGAGCTACGGAGTCGGCACGGTATTGACGCAGAAGGTATCATTGCCCGGGTAAAAGCCCTTTGTGCCGTCACCGAGAATAAAGCGAGCTGAATCGACAGGCAGTCACCATGATTTTCGGTTTCTTGAAAACAAAGGCCACCGGCAATACCGGTGGCCTTTGTAATAGCCGCAGTTAAAATCAGTTTTCGAGAATCAAACCGAACAGACAGGGAACGTTCTTGTGACAGGCGATACTCTTCTTTTACTCCTCGGTCGGTGTATTACCTGGCTCCGCTGGGACAACCTCGTCAGTTGGCTCCGCTGGGACAACCCCGTCAGTTGGTTCCGCTGGGACAACCTCGTCAGCTAGCTCCGCTGGGACAACCTCGTCAGTTGGCTCCGCTGGGACAACCCCGTCAGTTGGCTCCAATGGGACAACCCCGTCAGTTGGCTCCGCTGGGACAACCCCGTCAGTTGGCTCCGCTGGGACAACCTCGTCAGTTGGCTCCGCTGGGACAACCTCGTCAGTTGGCTCCGCTGGGACAACCTC
>PKUH01000025.1 GCA_002869615.1 Desulfuromonas sp.
GGCAAGGAAGCTTTGGTCGAAATAAAAAAACACAATCCTGAGGTCAAAGCCTTCTTTATCAGCGGCTATACCGACGACATCCTGCAGGGTGAAGGGATGGCCGAACATAACGTACCGTTATTGCATAAGCCGATTGCGCCCAAGGTACTGCTCGACATGATTCGGGATATTCTCAAGGGAGAGGGCGACTGATGCCGTATCTTCGGTTTGAATCCGTCATTGACTGCCGGGATGAGATGTCCGCCGGGACGTATAAACCCCGGATGCGGGCTGGCGCTGGCGTTCTGTTGTCGTTGACAGGAATTGCACCCGAATTGTTCCGAAAACTTATGTTCTCAACTGCATAGCCGTTCCGGACCGTAGTCTTCTCCACAAAGTGGCTGCCAGTAGTACTTGGCAAAATGGTAAAATCCTGTTCAGAACTTGCACAGCCGTCAGGGACCTTTTGACTCTTGAAAGGCTCGTAAATTCAACTATTTACACGTTTTCACATAAAGCCTTCTGCGCAGAAATTGAACCGGGACAATGCGGCCATGTATCAAATAAGCCGTTTTATTACAGGAGGTTACGATGTTTTTCCGATTGGCACCTTTTTCGCTAGGATGAAGTTCGTGACCTTTATTAATCGACAAATTAAATCGGGGGCCGGAATCGACGCCTTTTGTTGCCACTAATTTTTCTTACGGTTGATCCATCGGGCAATATTGAATGTCGGTTTTGGATCGTTATCAGGTCAAGGAGGGTGGATGCCAGTTGCAAGAATCCTTATCGTCGATGATGTGCAGCTCGAACGCAAACGTCTTGAAGATTTGTTAACCGACAACGGGTACACGGTTGACACTGCTCATGACGGTGTTGCCGCTCTACAGCATCTCTTTGATACCGACGAACTGCCCGACTTGATACTTTCCGATGTAATCATGCCTAAAATGAATGGTTTTGAACTATGCCGTATGATCAAAGCCGAAGCACCGTTTTCTTCCATCCCCATTTTTTTGCTGACATGCCTGGATGAGCCGACCGCGGTTATCGAAGGTTTGCAGTGCGGTGCCACGAATTTTATTCATAAACCCTACGATGCCGACTTCCTGCTCGAACGAATCGATAGCGTTTTAAAAACCCAAAAATACCGGCAGGGTGACAACCCTGATAAAAACAAGGTTTTTTACGCCGGCAAGGAGTATCAGATTGATTGTGACAGCAATCGGGTGCTTGATTTGCTTTTATCGACTTACGAACATTCCTACCGACAAAATCGCGAATTAATGGCGACGCGCGACAAGCTTAGCGAGGTGAATAAAAGACTCGAAGACGCGGTCGCCAAAACAATGGAAGATTACTATGTCTCGGAAAAAAACCGGCTGTTCAACGAGGGGCTGATCAACTCCATTAGTGCCTCGGATTACCTGATCCTGCTCACCCTGGACCGGACCGGGCAAATTATCAAGGCCAACAATGCGGCGAAAGAATTTTTTGCTCTCCCCGCGGATCACCTGGAGGGAGCATTTATTAATGAGATCGAGGGGCTCGGTAGTAAATTCAAGGAACAAATTAATACCTGCCTCCTTTCCGGAACAGAGATATCGGAAATAGATTTTCCTGTGGAAACAGCGACTCGCGGGACCCGGTGGGGGGTCGCATCACTTTCAAACACTCATGGTCCTGAAGTATTGCGCGAGTCGGTTTTCATTTTCATCCGTGACATTACCGAAAGAAAAATCTTTGAAGATGAGCTTGCATCGAGTCGGGGTGAATTAATGGGCACCCTTGACCAGCTGGCAGCAGCGATTACCAAGGTCACCCAGTTGAAAAATTATGACGTAAGAATCGACCTTCTGCATCACCATTTCTATTTCTGTCATGAGGTCAATCAATGCAACAATGAGCAGTGCCCGCAGTTTGGTTCGGAATCTTATCGGTGTTGGGAATTTGATGCAAACGGTGATGTTGTCTGCAAGGAAGAGTTAAGTGCTCATTGCCAGCAAGATATTTCAACCTGTGATTATTATAAAACAATCATGTCCGAACCGCTGAATCATATTCAGGAGCTATTCAATTGCATGATGGATATTCTGCAGGCCGGTCACAAAAACCTTCAAGATGCTTATGATGAGCTTAGTCATACCCGTGTTCAGAGTTTGCAACAGGAAAAAATGGCCTCAATCGGACAGCTTTCTGCAGGAGTGGCCCATGAAATAAATAACCCGGTTGGTTTTATCTCGAGCAATCTGAGCACAATGAGAAGGTATGTTCAACGCTTTGAGACATTCTTCCAGGAAGCCTCGAAGATCTTCGAAACAAATGGCGGCAATCCGGTTTTTGATGAATTGATGTTGTCTTTTGAGCAGAACAAAATCAGAAAAATTATGGACGATCTGCCAACGTTGGTCGCCGAGTGTATCGATGGTACTGACCGGGTGACCGGGATTGTCAACGATTTGAAAACTTTTTCCAGATCAGATGACGATTCACTCGATTATGTCGATGTCAATGCCTGTATTGACAGCACCCTCAATATCGTCCGCAATGAAATCAAGTACAATGCCGACCTGGTTAAGGAGTACGGACAACTTCCGCTGCTTTATGCAAATAGTCACAAGTTGGGGCAGGTGTTCATGAACCTCGTCATGAATTCCGCACATGCGATTGAGGAAAAGGGGGAAATCAAAATCCGGACAAGACAGGATGATGATAATAATATCGTTGTGATTATTGAGGATAACGGCTGCGTCATGCCTGCAGAAATCCAGTCGAAAATCTTTGAACCTTTCTTTACGACTAAAGAGGTTGGTAAGGGGACCGGCCTGGGAATGAGTGTTGTTTACGACATTCTGCAGAAACATAACGCAACCATCGATTTAGCGAGCGAAGTTGGCAAGGGAACAATGTTCACCCTGACCTTTCCGACAGAAACAAGACAATAGAGGTCTTTAGTAAACGTGTATTTTTCCACTACGGGTTGTATTGCAAGATCAGGAAACCATTCAGAGGAGGATTTATGAACGAGAATAAAATTTTATTGGTCGATGATGAACCATCAGTGCTGAATTCCCTGGAGCGGGTTTTTGCCGACGAGGATTATGAAATATTCAAGGCAGACAGTGGGGAAGATGCCCTGAAAGTTTTGGCAAAGGAGAAAATCAAGCTTATCATTTCCGATGAACGGATGCCGGGAATGAAAGGCTCACAGCTGCTCAGCATGGTTGCATTGCAGCATCCGCAAGTGGTGCGCATAACCCTGACCGGACATGCCAGTATCGACGCTGCAATGAAGGCTTTAAACGAAGGAGAAATCTTCCGCTTTATGTTAAAGCCCTGGAACAATTTTGAGCTCTTGATGGCTGTTCGCGCCGGTATCGAAAAATACGATATTGAAATGAAGAACCGCATGTTGCTGGCCAAACTGCGTACCCAGGAATTACAGATCCAGAAAGCGGAGCGGTTGTCGCCAGGGATAACCGTGCTCGACCAGGGATAATGTCCGGTCGGTGAAATCATGGATATTTCTTATCGATTCACCTTTGCATCAGGCTGGCAGGAGACTCTATCCGTTTCGATTGATTCTGCAACCGCTTTGCAATCCGGTTTGCCTGAGGTTGATGCTTGCCCGGATTGGTCAAGGCTTGATGCTGCAAAATGTCAACATTGCACACTTGACCCGGAAACGCAGACAATATGCCCTGCTGCTTACAGCCTCCTGAATGTCGTCAGCGCTTTTAATGATGTTGACTCACATGAGACGGTCAATCTGCTGGTTGAAATGCCTGACAGGACCGTTTTCCAGAAAACCAGTCTCCAGAGAGCTCTCGGCTCTCTCGTCGGTTTGCTCCTGGCAACGAGTGGTTGCCCCCACCTCGGATATTTCCGGCCTATGGCACGATTCCATCTGCCC
>PKUH01000026.1 GCA_002869615.1 Desulfuromonas sp.
GAAGAGCAGATCCGGTTACTGCTGAACTCTACAGCCGAAGGGATCTACAGTACTGATCAAGCCGGGATCTGCACCCTCTGTAACCCGGCCGCGCTGGAGATGCTCGGTTATCAGTCAGAAGATGAAGTTATTGGCAAAAACATGCATGAGCTGATCCATTATTCGCATCTTGATGGCAGCGCACTGACGCAAGAGGAGTGTCAGATTAAGAATGCGATCAGTAAGATGCAGGCGGCTTATTCAGCAGACGAGGTGTTCTGGAAGGCCGATGGATCGTGGTTCTACGTTGAATACCGGGCACATCCGGTAGTCAAGGAGGGTGAGATCGTTGGTTCGGTTGTCACTTTTCATGATATTACAGAACAGAAACTGCTGCATCAGCAAAGCATCCGGACCGCGCAACTGGCGTCTCTCGGCGAATTGGCTGCCGGGGTGGCGCACGAAATCAACAACCCGATCAACGGGGTGATTAATTACGCCCAGATACTTTTAAACAGACTGCAAAATAGTAACATCGATACCGACCTGGCTGACCGGATTATCAAGGAGGGTGAACGGATTGCGACCATCGTCAGGGACCTGCTTTTCTTCGCCCGGGAAAGCGGCCCGGAAGTTCGTCTGGCAAATGTCGATGACCTGTTGGCTGAGGCGCTCTCGCTGACCGAAGCGCAGATTCGCAAGGAGGGAATTTCCCTGCAAATCGATGCGGCTGGCGATCTGCCGCAGGTGTATACTCGTGCACAGCAGATTCAGCAGTTGTTTCTGAATGTTCTGAGCAACGCACGGCATGCCCTGAATGAGAAGTATCCGGAGCGGGATGATCGGAAAAAAATTGAAATTTTCATTGATGTTGCCGAAAAAAGAAAGAAGCAGTTTGTCCGGGTTTCGATCAAGGATTACGGTTGCGGCATACCGGGAAAAATGCTGGAAAAAGTGATGACCCCTTTCGTGACCACCAAACCGGCCGGAGTTGGAACCGGACTCGGGCTCAGCATCAGTCACGAAATAGTTAATAACCATAAAGGCGAGTTCGAGATCAAGAGCAGGGAAGGCAAATGGACCGAGGTGGTCGTTATTCTGCCGGCTGTCGAAAAGGATGAAGATGAATAAAACAATTCTGGTTGTCGATGACGAAGAGAGTATCCGCTACACATTCGAAGCGTTTTTGAGCGAAGAGGGCTATCATGTCATGACGGCCGATTCGATCAAGAGCTGCAAAAAGAGATTTTCCGAAAACGATTTTGATCTGATATTTCTCGATATCATGCTCGGTGGTGAAAGCGGCATCGATTTGCTCCGTTTCTGCAAGGATAAGCAGCCGAACTGCCCGGTTGTCATGATTACCGGTTCGCCGGAAATCGATACGGCAGCTGACGCTGTTCGCCTCGGTGCCCACGATTACATTCCCAAACCGGTTCGCCATGAGACACTGCTTCGAGTTACCAATGCTGCTCTGGCGCATAAGGAACTGCTCGACCAGAGAGAGATCCTCCGAACCCGGTTGAATGCAATTTTCCAAAGCGTCAAAGAAGGTATCGTAACGGTCGACAGCGATATGGTCATTACCGATCTCAACGAGTCCGCCCGATTGATCTTCGAATGCAGCGACATGTCGGGTAGCGAACTATCCGAACTGATTCCCGAATCCCCTGCCTGTATCGATCTCGTGCGAAACAGTCTCAATACGACTGAATCGACAGATATTTTCAGGGTTGAGATGCCACTTTCAAACAGCCGGATCAAGGTGCTCAGCCTGACGACCAGCCCGCTGCTTGATGAAAACGGCAAGGCGCTCGGAGCCGTATTGACCATACGTGATGAAACACGGCTTGATTATCTTGAACGCGACCTTGGCGAACGACGGCAATTTGATCGGATCATCGGTTCCAATCAAAAAATGCAGGAACTCTACAATCTAATCGAAAGCTTATCGGATGTCGATTCGACTGTACTGATCCTTGGTGAGAGCGGCACCGGTAAGGAGCTCGTTGCCGAATCGTTGCACTACCGTGGATTAAGGGCGAAGAAACCACTGGTCAAAGTGAATTGTGCCGCTCTTCCGGAAAACCTGCTGGAAAGCGAACTTTTCGGGCATGTCAAAGGTTCTTTTACCGGCGCCCTTCAGGACAAGATCGGCCGGTTTCAAAAGGCCGACGGTGGAACGATTTTTCTCGATGAAATTGCCGATATTTCACCGGCAATGCAGGTCCGCCTGCTCAGGGTTCTGCAGGAACGGGAGATCGAAAAAGTCGGTGCCAATGACCCGATCAAGGTTGATATCAGGGTTGTCGCGGCGACCAATAAGGATCTCAAGCAGAAAGTTGAAGACGGAGAATTTCGTGATGATCTCTACTACCGACTCAA
>PKUH01000027.1 GCA_002869615.1 Desulfuromonas sp.
GCCGGAGAACAGGAGAAACAACAGGACATGCAGACCAGATGAAATCAGAAAGGCGCGACCGAGTTTTGGCTCGATGTCGGTCGGAACGCCACGTCGTATAAAACGATTTCCGGACATATCGATTCGCAGGGGACTCCGTTATCTCTTTGGCTGCTGGGTCACCATGCCGACCCGCGAGATACCGGCGCTTTTGACCGCCGCCATCACCTGCATCACCTCAACGTAGGCGACCGCCTGATCGGCCTCAAGGAGTACGCTTTTATCCTTGCGCTCCTTCATCACCTGCTTGAGGAGCGGAATCAGCTTGGCTGTGGTATTGACCCGGGATTGCCCGATCGAAATCCGGCCACGCCGGTCGACGGTAACCACAACGGGCTCTTCCTTGCTGGCGATACCGGGCGCATTTTCAACTTCCGGCAGGTTGACATCGAAACCCTGCTCCATCATCGGTGCCGTCACCATGAAGATAATCAGCAGCACCAGCATAACGTCGACAAACGGGGTGACGTTGATCTGCGACAGGGTGCGGCGACTGCCGGTATCGCGACTGCCGACTTCCATCTATTTTCTCCGGCTCATGTGTTCGATGATGTTGAGGAACTCCTGGCAGAAATTATCCATCTCGCCGGTCAAAACCGAAACCTTGCTGATGAAATGGTTGTAGGCGACAACCGCCGGGATCGCCGCGACCAGTCCGATCGCCGTCGCCACCAGCGCCTCGGAGATTCCGGGTGCAACAACGGCCAGCGAGGCCGATCCGGTCTGGCCGATGCTGCGGAAGGAATCCATGATCCCCCAGACTGTGCCGAACAGCCCGATAAACGGCGCCGTTGAACCGGTGGTTGCGAGAAAAGGGAGATATCTTTCGAGCCGATGAATCTCCTGGGTGGTCGCCCGCCGCAGGGCCCGGCCGACGCTGTCGGCACCACGCAAATCGATGCCGAAGGAGGGGTCATCGCCTTCCTGATTGCGCTGGTTCTTGGCCAGTTCATGATAACCCTCACGAAACAGTACGGTGAGCGGTGACTGGGCATACGTTTTCAGGTTCTGCTGAATCAGGTCGAACCGTTTCTTGCTCCAGAAAAACTCGAGAAACGCTTCCGAATCCTTTGCCGCCCTGTGAATCATCTTGAATTTGAGAAAGATGATGGCCCAGGATGCGACCGAAAACAGAACGAGAATCAGCAGGACAAGCTTGACAATCGGGCCAGCGCCCATAATCAGATCCAAAATCAGACCTCCCTCGGAAAAATAGAATACCTGTAATTATCAGCCATCACCCATTTCAAGTCAACGTCTCACTCCGATTGACTCAGGTAAGCGGCAAATTGCCGCCGGGCAAACCGGGCCGTGGCAGAGTCGGGCGAGCGTTGCAACAGTTCGGCCAGGCTGGCGATATCGTCGACATCACTCCAGCCACCATACTCGCAGTAGCGCAATTGAAATTGCCGGGCCCGCTGGCGGGTTGTCGCAAGAACCGAACCGGTGCTCCAGTTGACATCGTCGAAAAGCTCGGGACAGGGACGCGAACAGCCGATCAGCACGTAGCCGCCGTCAGTGGCCGGAACCGTCACCACATCATGCTCGGCGAGTTTCCTGTATGCGCCTCTTACCTGGGCGACCGGGAGATCGGGGCTGTCACTGCCGATCAGGGCGACCGGACCCGATTCTGTACTTAACAACCGCAAAAAAGCTTCGCGCATACGCACCCCGAGATCACCATCGGCCTGGCGATAAAGAGGAAAGCTGCTGAAGTTCTGGTCAAAATAGTCGCATGCACCGGCATAAAAAAGGACGACACTGAAACCGGCGGTTGCAAAACGCGAGATCGTTTCCTGCATCGCTACGGCATAGAGCCGGGCCGATTCCTCCGGCTGCAGTGGTGGGGTCAACCGGGTCTTGACCTGACCGGCAACCGGCGTCTTGACAAAAACCCCGAGGTGCGGCCCCGGTTTACTGCTGTTTATTGCCAACTTTTTGTTTCGACTTGGGTTTTCCACTGTTTCCACAGAGTTATCAACAGAAGGGGTGCTACCGTTCGAGCATGGCATAGGCCGAATGGTTGTGGATCGATTCGAAGTTTTCACACTCAACGCGAAACCACTCTATCCCCTCGATACTGCTCAGTTTCTGGGTGACGGCCCGGACAATATCCTCAACGAACATCGGATTATCGTAGGCCTGCTCGGTGACCGCCTTTTCATCCTCCCGCTTGAGCAGCGAGTAAACCGGAGAACTGCCGCACTCTTCAACCCAGCTGATCAGCTCTTCGATCCAGATAAAGCGCTCCATCCGGATATCGACGCGGACTTCGCTGCGCTGATTGTGGGCACCGCGCGTGCTGATTTCACGCGAACAGGGGCAAAGTGATGTGACCGGGACAGTGACGCCGAGAACAAAGTCGGTTTTTTCGTTTTCATCGAGCAGTCCATGCAATCGGCATTGATACTCCATAAGCCCTTTGGCCCTTGAGACCGGGGCTTCCTTTTCGATGAAATAGGGGAACTCCATTTCGACATGGGCACTGCTTGCTTCGAGCCGCTGTTTCATCTGCGCGAGAATTTTGTCCATATTGCGGATCGTAATTTCGCCGCGATGCTGATTGAGAATCTCGATGAAGCGACTCATGTGAGTCCCCTTGAAGTGCTCGGGCAGATCGACATACATGTTGATTCGCGCCACCGTATGCTGCTTATCATGGCTCCGATCCATAACAACGATCGGATAGTGGATATCCTTGACTCCAACCTTGTCGATCGCGATATTGCGGGTATCGCGCGTTTTCTGTAAGTCGGGCATCTGGCTCATATTCATTCAACCTCGATAGCGTAGGCAACCGGATCTTTGTAACCGGCCTCGCGAAAACCCTTGAGTCGCAATTGACAGGAATCACAGGTGCCACAGGCAAGATCGTCGGCGGTCGGGTCATAGCAGGAGTGGGTCAGGCTGTAGTCGACACCAAGGCTGGTCCCGAGAGTGATCGTCTCTGCCTTGGTCAAGCTAATCAGTGGCGTATGGATTTTCAAGCCTTTCTGCTCAACTCCCGATTTCGTTGCCAGGTTGGCCATTGCTTCATAGGCGGCAATATATTCCGGCCGGCAGTCGGGATAACCGGAGTAATCGAGGGCATTGACGCCGATAAAAATATCATTCGCCCCGAGAACCTCGGCCCAGGCCAGGGCATAGGAGAGGAAGATGGTATTGCGTGCCGGGACATAGGTCACCGGGATGGCATCATCGATCGGCCGGCCTTTCGGAACTTCGACGTCGGCGGTCAGGGCGCTGCCGCCGAACTGGCGCAGATCGATATCGACCACCCGGTGCTCAACCGCTCCGATCCGGGGGGCATACTCTTTCGCCTTGACGAGTTCAACTGAGTGACGCTGGCCGTAGGAGAAGGAGAGGGCGCAAGGTGAGAACCCTTCGCTTCTGGCAATCGCCAGGCAGGTCGTCGAATCGAGACCGCCGCTGTAAAGGACCACTGCTTTTTTCAATCTCAACATACTCCGGATAGATATTGCATCGAAACCATCAATAAACTTCGAAAAAGGGTCCGGTTCCCAGGCGGTGAACCTTCATCAGGTTCGTCGTTCCCGGATCCGACACCGGGCTGCCCATGGTAATGACGACGACATCACCACGCTCGAGTTCGCCCGAATCGAGTACCGCTTTTTCGACCGACCGGATCTGCGCCTCGGTATCACCTTCGATGTCGACCCGGATCGAGCGGACCCCGCGATAAAGAGCCATGCGCCGGCGTACCGCCTGGGTCGGAGTGACCGCATAAATCGGCAGATAGGGGCGATACTTGGCGACCAGCGCCGCCGTGCTGCCGGTCTGGGTAAAGGCGAGAATAGCTGACGCTTCAACGGCCTCGGCCGTCCGGCAGGCAGCCTGTCCGATCGCTTCCGGGAGTTCCCGGTAGCCCTTGGCTTCCGAGATCGGGTGGAAGCCTCTCGACAACAGCTGCGAATCGGTTTCGACATCGACTGCGACCCTGACCATCAACCGGACCGCTTCGACCGGATACTTCCCCGAGGCGGTTTCTGCCGAAAGCATGACGGCATCGGTCCCGTCGAGAATAGCGTTGGCGACATCCGAAGTCTCGGCCCGGGTCGGCCGGGGATTGACAACCATGCTCTCGAGCATCTGGGTCGCGGTGATAACCGGCTTGCCGGCGGCATTGCATTTACGGATGATGCTTTTCTGGATCAATGGTACCTTTTCCGGTCGTATTTCAACACCGAGATCGCCGCGGGCAACCATGATACCTTCCGCTGCTTCAAGAATATCATCAAAATTTTCGACCGCTTCCGGCTTTTCAATTTTGGCGATCAGGCTGATGCTCGCTTTTTCTGCGGCCAGCCGATTTTTCAGATCAACAACATCGGCGGCTGTACGGACAAACGAGAGCGCGATGTAGTCAACGCCTTCTTTGATGCAAAATTCAAGATCGGCTATATCCTTGTCGGTCAGCGCCGGTGCCGAAACGTCAACCCCGGGCAGGTTTATCCCTTTGCGATCCTTGAGCGTACCACCGACGATAACCTGGCAGGTTACGGTTTCGGCTCCGGTTGCGGTCACTTCGAGTTCAAGCAGACCATCGTCAAGCAGAATCTTATCGCCCTTGCGCACATCCTGCGGCAGTTGCCGGTAGGTTGTCGGAATCAGCTGGCCACTCCCCTCAACCTCACGGGTCGTAATCGTAACCTCTTCTCCGGCCCGAAGCGTCATCACACCACCGGCCATCAGGCCGGTCCTGATTTTCGGCCCCTGCAAATCGCCGAGGATAGCCACCGCCCGCTGCCTTTTCTTTGAAGCCTGGCGGATCCGGCGGATGATCTCCGTCTTGTCCTGTTGGCTGCCATGGGAAAAATTAAGCCTAAAAACGTCAGC
>PKUH01000028.1 GCA_002869615.1 Desulfuromonas sp.
ACGTGGGAACAACGCTCCGGTGACCCTCTTTGGGGGTCACCGGCACCGCCCCCTCTGGGGGCGCCTTTAAAGCCCCGTCCTCTGGGCGGGGTTTTTTACCCCGGCAGATAAAACTGGTCGTCTGCAGTATCCTCTGCGCACTTCATCCCGCGTTGCAGCAACTGCTTCGCCCCCCATCTCATCTTGTGCTCACCCGGTTGTATCGACGACCTTGTGTCCTGTCCAATCTCCTCAATCTCCCGGCTCGCTGTTTGGGCGATAGCCCGCAATACCGATTTTAATCTTTTACTTTTTTTGTCTGCGCCGATTTTTTGATAAACTGTTCCCGTACACTATTAAGGGAGAATGCAGATGCACGAGGCGCGGTTCTGGGAAAAAGAGCAGGGCAACGCTGTCCGCTGTAAGCTGTGCCGGTTCTACTGTCACATCGCCATGGGCAAGCGCGGGCTTTGCGGGGTTCGTGAAAACCGGGACGGTATTCTTTATTCGCGGGTTTATGGCCGCAGCGTCGCCAGCAATGTTGATCCGATTGAAAAGAAGCCGCTCTTTCATCTGCTGCCCGGTTCACTGAGCTATTCGGTGGCGACGGTCGGGTGCAATTTCAGTTGCCGGCACTGCCAGAATCACCAGATCGCCCAATGGCCCCGCGAGAAGGATTCGATACCGGGTGAGAACCTGTCCCCGGAGGAGATCGTCAGTCAGGCGGTCAAAGCAGGCTGCCGCAGTATTGCCTATACCTATACCGAACCGACGATATACTTCGAGTACGCTTACGACACGGCAGTGTTGGCGAAAGAAGCGGGTCTGAAAAATATCTTCGTCACCAATGGCTACACTTCGCCGGAAGCCCTGGCGGCGATTGCTCCCTATCTTGACGCCGCCAATGTCGACCTCAAGGGTTTTTCTGATGAATTTTATCGGCAGGTCACCGGGGCCTCTCTGCAGGGTGTTCTTGCGACCCTGAAAGAGTACAAACGGCTCGGCATCTGGACCGAAATCACGACCCTGGTTATTCCGCAGCACAACGATGACGATGAGCAATTGCGGGGCATCGCCTATTTTATTGCGCAGGAGATGGGAGAGGCGACGCCGTGGCACGTGACCGCCTTCTACCCGACCTACAAGATGCTTGACGAGCCGCCGACGCCGGTGGAGGCACTGGCGCGTGCCCGCAAGATCGGGCTCGATGCCGGTCTGCAGTATGTTTATACCGGAAACATCCCGGGGGCTGACGGCGAAAATACCCTCTGCCCGAAATGTAAAAAGGTTGTCGTCGGCCGACACGGTTTTCGTTTGATCGATAATAATCTTAGCGATAATCGGTGTCGCTTCTGCATGGCGCCGATTGACGGGATTTGGCAGTAGTTCATTTACCAGGAATGGAGATTTTTATGAAAGAGTTGATTGCAGGATTCGATCAGGAATTGATCATGATCTGGGGCCTGAAGGTTGTCTATGCCGTGGGCATCTTTATCGTCGGCCTTTTTGTCGCGCGAATTATTTCCGGTTTTATTGGCCGACTCCTCGGCCGCAAAGTCTCCGATGAAGCCCTGCTCAATTTCGTACGCACGGTTGTCTATTCCGTTCTGGTTGTCGTTGTCGTCATTGCCGCCCTCGATCAGCTTGGTGTCGATACGACCTCGCTGGTTGCTGTCGTTGGTGCCGCCGGCCTGGCGGTTGGCCTGGCGCTGAAGGATTCGATGCAGAATGTCGCCTCGGGCATCATGCTGATCATGATGCGTCCTTTCAAGGCTGGTGACTATGTTGAAGCGGGCGGGACGGCCGGGACCGTACAACGAATCGGTCTGTTCACATCAATGTTCACGACTCCCGACAACCGGGAGGTGACCATCCCGAACGGGGCGATAACCGGTGGCAGTATCATTAATTTTTCGGCCCGCGATTCGCGGCGTATCGACCTGGTGTTCGGAGTTCATTACGATGATGACCTCGATAAGGTTCGCCAACTGATCGTCGATGTTCTCAATCGTGAGGCGCGCGTCCTCAAGGACCCGGAACCGGTGATCGCGGTGGCCGAGCTGGCCGACAACAGTGTTAATTTTTACGTGCGTCCCTGGGTCAGTACCAGTGAATATTGGCCGACCCGGTTCGCCCTGATCGAAGCAATGAAAAAAACTTTTGACAGCAACGGCATTACCATCCCGTATCCGCAACGAGATGTCCATCATTTCCAGGAGCCGGCTGTCGGGATGGACTGATTATGGCTCACCTGACCGCGCGCCAATCCTACGTCGATCTAACCGATCGGCTTAACCGTTTTCCGCAGGGTGCTCCGCCTTCGGAACTGCTCTGCCGAATTCTCGGCATGCTCTTCTCCGAGCGCGAAGCGGAACTGGTCTCGAAGTTGCCGATCCGACCGTTTACCGCCGAGATCGCGGCAAAGAACTGGCAGGTCGGGGTCGCCGAAGCGGAGACGGTTCTGCAGGCGTTGGCAGATCGGGCATTGCTGGTCGATATGGAAGTCGATGGCCGGATGGAATATGTGCTGCCGCCGCCAATGGC
>PKUH01000029.1 GCA_002869615.1 Desulfuromonas sp.
CGTCAGTTGGCTCCGCTGGGACAACCTCGTCAGTTGGCTCCGCTGGGACAACCTCGTCAGCCGGTTTCGGGACTACAACATCGGGTGGAACCAGAACCAGCAGTTCTACCCGTCTGTTTAAGGCACGACCCTCCCTGGTCTCATTGGTTGCAATCGGATATGTTTCACCGAAGCCTTGCACATATACACGTTCTGGTTCTACGCCATTTTTCGTGAGTTGCGTTCCATACTGAACAGCACGAGAAAGGGACAAATCCATGTTGTAGCGATCGGACCCTGTGCTGTCGGTATGACCATCAATTCGCATGGCATACCAATTATTGTCTCGGCTCAATTCGACAGCAATCATCGAGAGTGCAGCTGAACCTTCCGGGGTGAGCGCAAACTGGTTCACTTCGAACGCGAATTCCGGCATGAGGAAACGTCGATAAACTTTTGCCCTGTTTGTTGTCGTTGGGTCGATCGGGTGACGTTCGGTCCCTGCCATGGCTGGAGTGCTTACCGTAGATAGCGACTGCTGACCAGCTATCTTGGCGAAAGTTTCGGTAGTTGAAATGTTCTGGTTCGGCTCGAGCAGTATAATCTCTGCGTCGTCCTCGATCAGAACCTCGACCGCACTGGCCGCCGCCGGTGCTGCCAGTATCTCTTCGAGAGTCATAATTGGTATTGCCGGGGAGACAGGCTGTTCCAGGGGCTCGATGACTTCCGGGGCCGGTGGCAAGATCGCCGGCGCAACAGGTGCCTGTTTCGGTTTGACCAGCAAGGGTGAAAGGGTTTTTATTTTGAGAGTATTAACCGGCTCAGTCTTTTCCTCATCAATATCTTCTTTCGGCGGTAACATTTGCTGCTTGATCTGGCTGTAGGTTCCGATACCCTGACATGTTGACAGGCCAATCAGTATTCTCGACTCCGGTCCGGTCGGGCTGAGATTTGAGGAGTAGATTGACTGTCCGTAGCCGATTGAAAGTGTCAAGTGGGGGGAGATGAAGTACTGGAGCCCGGCCATCCATTCACCGCTCTTATCTCCACCGGTAGTTGTCTCGGAATAGGAGTCAGCTTCAGCGATAAGCCGCAGTCGTTCGATCGGGAAAAACTCGATTCCGCCGCCGAAGCCGGTGACGTCTTCAAATGGACCGACGCCGCCAGCTATATTCTCTTCAAGGTCCAGGGTGCCGCCCCAGGCATGCAGCCCGAACTTTTCCTTTTTCAATGAAACGATGCCGCGAATCAGTTTATCGGTCAGGCCGTCCTTGGCAGGATCGTTCGAAACAGCCCGTCTGAACTGAAAATCGACAGCGAATTTCAAAAGTGAGTTACGTTGACCAAAAAGGCGCAGTTTGGTGCCGAGGAGAGAGTAGCCACGACCGCTCGCCTCTTCCTCATCATTGAAGAGCAGGTTGGGAAAGGAGCCATAAGCTTCCATGAAGGAACCGAGGCCGAGGGTTACCGCAAAAGGTACGATTGTCGCGTCATATTCGGTTGCCGGGGTTTGTCCCCATTCGGAGATGTCACTCCAGATTCCGGCGCAGATATTGCCCGAATTAAGTGTTTGCGCTGTCGGTTGAGTCAACAGGCCGGTGGTTCCACAGGTCGTAGGCAGTGACCAGGCGGGACAGGCGATCAATAGAAACAGTACGATTGGCAGAAGAACCCTTGAAGTCGATTTCATCAGTGTCTTTTCCGTGAGATGCAAAGTGTTAATATATATCACTTTTTTGTACAGTGAATCAACAACACGGCACCCTTTGGTGTTTTTTTGTTTGTCTCGTCGTTGAGCGGCAGAGCCACGTTACTCTGCCGGTTCTCAACTCATCGACAATTTTTGCCAGATTCATGCCAAATGGAATTGCGATATGGGTTTCTTTGATGTTTCTTCCGGGCGAATGGCACTCTGCTGATTGTGGCGGCATAAATGAGATTCTGAGCTGATTAATACATCTGATCTCTTCAGGGACTTGCCAGGTTTTTGTCGCCTTTATTTCGACCCGAAGTAGTTTTTGAAACGGTTGCGCAGACGGCGCCATTTCCGCTCGGGCCAGTAACCGTCGAAAATCCAGAATTTGCGAAAACCTTTGAAGTTATCAAGGAACTGCTGCCGTTCATGGTCAAGCTCTTCCTCGCAGAGTCTGATCCAGTTTTTGTAAACGCCGGAAAGATCGACACCTTCGATAAACTGCCTGATGCCGCGCGGCAACCACGTCACAAAAAATCCGGTTTGGAAATCGATGAGATAGGGTGTGCCGTCGGCGGCACGGATGATATTGCCCATGTTGCGCAGGTCGAGATGAACATACCCGGCCCGGTGCATCGCCTTGACCCGGTTTTCAAATTCGATGAAAAATGATTTTGGAAGTTTCTGGTCGCTGTTGCAGAGAAATTTAATCGTTTCTCCACTGATAAATTCCATCGTCAGGGCGCAGGGGCCGATTCGCCTTATATCTCCGGGGATTCCGGGAACTTGACTGAGGCTGTGCAACGCTCTGGTTTCACGGGCAGTCAGAACGCGCCCGACCGTGTTTCTGATCAACCAGGAGCGGGAATAAAATTCTTTAAGAACCAGCTGCCGGCCACCGGTTTCAAATCGATAAACGATAGAGTTGGCGTATTTCCCCTCTCTGAGCAGAACCAGACCATCTTCCGAAATGCCGGGGTCGTCGTATTCGGATTGGAGTAAAGCGATCAGGTGTTTCAGCATTCTTCTGTGCCCGGTTTGGCCTGAATTCAAATCATAAAGGTGAACAGATAGAAAATAGCGTAGACGACCAACAGGCCGATCATGTTCATTGCCCCATGGTTTTCATGGAAGGTTTCCCAGTTCCAGAACAGAACAGCCTGCAGATCAAACCCCTTGAATGACGGGATGAAACGGGGGACCGAATTGTAGTAATCCTCGTAATCCTTACCGAACAGATCAATCAGTTTTTTCTCCTCGCGTTCAACCCGGTTGACCATGTAAAAACCGTAGATAACGGTATAGGGAATTGCCGCCCAGACGCCCGGGACACCGACCAGCAGGAAAATTCCGAGGATAATAAAATAGCGGCTGAGGTACATCGGGTTTCTGACCATGGTGTAGGGCCCGCGGTAAGCGAGAACTTTTTATGTCCTGAGGCAGGACCAGCACCAGAGCTGAGAAATTTCACCGAACAGAGAAACGGCGAATCCGATCCAGAACCAATCCGGGTCAATCAGCGGTGCCACCAGGCATAATGCCGCGACGGCAACAATATAGCGGATTTTCATCCACAATTTGCGCAGTGCCTTGTTATTGAATATGGAGTGTACCTGGTCCAGGGATTTTCCTGAGTTTTCCATGAAAAGAGTCCTTTTTGCGCTATTGATTACAGCAGGCCAGATTGATCTGACCTGACGTTTATACCCTAAGTGCCGGTTTTTCGAAAGGGCATAGTAGTTAAAGAGAGGGGATATTGTCCAGCGCTATTCACGGTTGTTTGCGAAAAAATGTTAATTTTTCATACTCTCTTTACGAAGGAGGTCCTTCTTCAGCAGGTGAATTTCACCTGCTTTTTCAAGGGCTACGCAGGCGTGATGAGCAAGTTGAATCAAGAAATGCAATTCATGATCGGTGAACCGCCCGCCGTTGCTGTTGCCACTGATGACAATAATTCCGACTTCTTTATTGTGAAAATGCAGCGGCGCAGCCAACAGACCTGGAAATTCATAGAGATCGTGCAGCTCGGTTCCGGTTGAAAGTGAGTGATAGTTTGATGGCATATTCTCCGGAACGAGAATCGGCTCACCTTTTTTCAGAAGATGCGATGTCAGGCCGTTGGCAAGGCCACGGGAATACCGGCGGCAGTGCGCCGGGTCGATACCGGAACCGGTTTTAAGACAGAGTTTTTCGCTGTGGTGATCAAGCAGGGCGATAAAACCCCGCCTGGCGTGGATTGTTTTCAGGGTCGAGGCGAGCAACGTTTTGAATAGCTCGCGGACATCTGTTGCGGTGGAGACCATTTCAATCGAACGGTTCAGTTCCTTGATCAGGTTCAGGGAATGCTGAAGGTTGCGATTCTGTTGTTCGAGTTCACTCAGCAACAGTTGGTTCTGATCACGCAGAGCAATGTGAGACAAGACTCTTTCAAGGGTCTTGTCGAGGATCTCTCCGGTGTCGATCGGTCGGACAATGTAATCATAGGCCCCGAGCCGAAGCGCTTGCAGCAGGTTGAAGGAGGAGTCATTGTTGGTGATCAGGATAACTTCTATCGTCGGATGGTGTTGTTTGACCTTCTGGAGCAGATAAAGACCGCTCATGGACGGCAGCTCGGTTTCGGTCAGGACCAGCGAAGCATCCATCTGGTCGAGAAGTACGAGGGCGTCTTCACAGTTGGCGGCTTCGACAATCCCGAAATGCCGCTCTTCAAGCAGTTCGCGAAGTTGTTGTCGGCGGTCGTTATTGTAATCGACAACCAGGATACGATGGTTTACTGACATAGCACCCCTCCGGATTGTTGAATCAACTAAATTATAACAGAATTAAGGCTTTTGTCCGGTACGAAGGACGATAAGGAACTCTTGATCGGGGCAGGAAAAAAATACGGGAATTATGTGATATCCGGGCGATCGCCGCGAGCGCGTTTGTAATAGAATGAAAAAAGTGCAAAAAAGACTCCGAGAGAAATTGCGATGCCGCCAAGCATCGCGAGTCCGGCCCCCGGGTCGCGATTGATCGTCAAAACCGAAATCGTTTGATAGATCGGTCGACTCGGGACCATCTGGAAATTGATATTTCTCAGTTCGTCCGGCAGCCCCTGCCCGAGAAAGTACCAGCCGCGCCATCGCTCCTTGTCGTCTTCGAGCAGTCGCATCAGGTATGCCGGTTCACGCAGGTTGTCGCTGCGGCTCACTATTTGCCCGTTATGGATTATGGCATCAGGAAGAAATGCGTCGGCGATGATCCGGTATCCATTATTGAGGGGAATCGCATCGCCGGCGACAAGCCGATAGCCTTTGCCGACCGTCGGCACAATCACTTCAAAGCCGATCGGCAACTGACCATAAGTGGCGGGTGTGATAACCAGGCCGTTGTGGAGAAGTGGCGTGTTGGTCTTGACCAGACCGCTGGCGACCGGCTGGTTCCCCTTGAGCAGCGTTACACTGTTCAGCATGTCGACCGGGCGACGTTGCTCATTAAGGAGCGGCTCGAAACTGTCGAGACGAAGATAATGTCCCGGCATGACCTTGAGAGGGATCGTCTCGCCAACAGTAACCTTGTTTCCGGTGCTGCGATCGCCGGCGATGCTCCCCCAGAAATAGGCGATAATGATCAGGACAAAGCCGAGGTGAATCAGGTATTCACCGGTTTTTCGCCACCGTGCCCGGAAGTTGTACAACCATTCAATCAGGCAGCAGGCGGTATTGACAGCTAAAAGTATGACCAGGGTTCCGGTTATGTAGAACCACCAGCTGAGGCCCGGGCTGCTTCGGCCAAAACGGCTTGACCATTCGCCGAGATTCATGGCGTCGAGGTCCGCAAAAACGTCCGGGTTGAAATGCATCACCAGTGATCCTCCCATCGCAAGCATGGTCGCGACAGAGGCAAGTATGATCGCCAGTTTGAGGGAGCAGCAGGTCCGCCAGATCATTTTCAGCATACCGTTACTCCAGTGGGTGATTGCTCTGCATCAATAAGCCGATGCCGAGGTAGGTAAAAAGGACAACGAAAAAACCGGCGATAGAGAGCCAGGCGTAACCGGTGCCCTGCCAACGACGGATAAACTTGGCATGGCACATCCCGGCGTAGAACAGCCAGACAATTGATGACCAGACTGATTTGATGTTCCAGGAAAAATAATAACCCCAGGCAATATGGGCCCAGATGCTGCCGAGAACCAGGCAGAGTGTGAACAGACAGAAACCGAGGAAGATCGCCTCCTCGTTCAGTTTCCGGATGGTCGCCAGGTCAGGCAGAAGTTCAGTCTGCAGGCGTTTCTGCAACAGGTAGAGTGCACCGAGGGAGAAGGCCATGGCAAACAGGGCATAACCGGTAAAGGAGAAAATGATGTGCCAGGTAAAAAGTGGCGTGTCGAGACTCGGAATTAATGGTGGCAGGGATGGGTCCCTGGGAAGAGCTGAGCCCAGCAGCAACAGTGTCAGAAAGACGACAAAGAGTCCTGACGCATGAATCCGATAACGAAGTTCAAAATAGAAATAGGTCAGCGCCAGTGACCAACTGAAGAAAAACTGGGTTGAAAACAGATTGGTGACCGGTAGAAACCCGGCCGTGTACCAGCGCAATCCGAGGCAGAGACTATGCAGAAAAAAAGAAGCGGTAAAAAAACAGAAGGCAGCCCTGAGCCAAAGTGCCTTGCGGCCGATCGCATGCGCAAGGTAGAGAATCGTCGATCCGAGATACCCGGCAAAGGCGCACTTGAGAAGAAAGATATGAAATTCTGTTGATTCCATCAATTCCGCAGTTTTTTCTGAACAGGTTATGACTGCGGCGGAGATTAGCATAAATAAATGGAAAATGTAAAACAAACATTGTCAACCTGCCTCCTGTGTTCGGTTGACAATGATGAGTTGAAGTGATAATTATCGCCGTTATGAATAACATGTATTACAGCGTCAGAATGCATTGCGAGCGCGGGTCGGCACATCTTTCCGGTGCAGAGCGGCTGGTCCGGAAAGACAGGATCGAAAGCGTCGCCGCCGGGATGCTGCAGCGGGCCATAGCGCATGCTCCGGCAACGCTGCAGATCACCGTCGATGAAATCGATTCAGCTACAATCGTGCGCGGTGCTGCGCCGAATCTGACCGAGATCCCGATTGCTGACTATCTGGCTGGCCGGGAACGCGCATTCCAGGCGTTATTGGCTGCCGGAGTTGTTGCCGATGTTGCGATGACGGCCCTTGAGCTGATTGCCGAAGGTGCCGGTCCGAACGGCAGCAATATGCGGGGCGCCATGCTGATCGATGCACGGACCGGTGAAAGGCTGGAGCCGGTTTCGGCGCGCGGCGTTCGGGCGACCCGGATGGATGTCGAGCCGGATCTTGATGAAGCCTTTACCCGTAGCCTGGTCAGTCAGGGGCTGAATCATCATCGGACCCGTGAAGCATTGATACTGGCTGCGAAAGTCTTGGCTGCCCCTGGCATCATTGCCGAACTCTGCTGGTCGGACGATCCGGAGTATACGGCCGGTTATGTTGCGGCACCCGGTTTCGGCTATCTCCGTATCCCGCAAATGAAAGAACGGGGCAGTTGTCACGGCGGCCGGGCTTTTTTTTTTCATGCCCGGGTTCCGCTTGACTGACACGATCCGTTTTCTCGAAGAGACGCCGTTTCTGATTGATCGGCTCGGTCTGATCGGCAGCTCGGCCGGAAAGCGCTAAATGGACAACTGGAAGAA
>PKUH01000030.1 GCA_002869615.1 Desulfuromonas sp.
CATAAGGTTCTCCTTTCGATTACACAGTTCCAGTCTATCAAGAAAAACAGAAACAAAAATCATCTTCCTGAATTATTCACGACTTTTCAGATCAAGAGACCTGTACATTTTCTCGTCAGGGTATTCGTGTTAACGGTGAACAGGATTGCGCTGCTTATATCGCAATTTTTTATTGCGTTATTGCAAGTCCACGGGAGATAGAGGCAAGCCCCATGACTGAAATTTTGACCTTGAGATGCCGGCTTTGCGACCAGCTGCAATACATCCCTGATGTATCGCGCTGTGCCAATTCTGTTCGGCATGTTGTTGCTCCAGTCCATACCGAAACCGGCCGCAGTCGCCAGCCGGTTTTTGCGGCGGGGACACAACAAGCCGTATCAGCACCTGAATAAAATTATGGATTAAGCATCAGCCTGGTCATTACTGACAGGCCGACCCGGCAAAATAACCCTTAAGTTGATCTTCGGATATATTTCAATTTCTGATCAAGGCGAAAACCAGAGCCAGAACCAGTGCGATCAGCCCGATTGACCCGGCCATGATTTTTGCCAGCAACAGCCTCATATACGCCTCCTCATACCAGGTCAAAAAGCTCAGAATGGATCTGACGCATCGGGATTCCGATCCGGTACAGACTTCGTTCGGCAGCTTCGATCATCGGCACCGGGCCGCAGATCAGGAACTCGAACCGCCGGCAGCTATCGGTCACATAGGTGCTGAGAAGCTCTTCCCTGATCAGGCCGGTTTCACCGGTCCATTCTGGCGGCGGTTTTTTCAGGACAAATACGACTTCGAGACTGAGTTTTTCCCGCAGTGCCTGCAGCTCTTCACGAAAGGTCATCTCCTCCCAGGTGTTATATGCATAAAACAGCAATACCGGGCGCTGGTCCCGGCGGTCGGCCATGGTCCTTAACATGCTCATAATCGGAGCGATGCCGACCCCGCCGGCGATAAAAACATATCCAGCAGAGGGGAGCCGGTCGATACTGAAAGCCCCGTAGGGGGCATCGACAAAAGCAACCTGTCCAGGCCGGCATTGACCAATGCTCCGGGTAAAATCTCCCAGCTCCTTGATCGTAAACCTGATTGTATCGGTTTCGGCGCTCGATGAAATGGAGAACGGATGTTCCTTCATCGCAAAGGGCGATGACCAAAGGGTCAGCCAGGCAAACTGACCCGGCATGAACGAAACAGCGGAATGGTGTTGCGGCCGGAGAGATAAAGTCCAGGCATTACCCGCCTCTCTTTGCACATCGACAATCCGGTAAGGGTGCTTCATCAGCCACAGAGGCTTGACCAGACGAACATATACCACGACCAGAATACAGGTCAGGGTTATCCCTCGCCAAAGCAGGGCCGCCCCCGGCGAATTAACATAATGGCCGACACCCTCAATGTGGATCAATGTCATAACCATTGCCAGAATCGACAGAAAGACATGCCAGAACCGCCACCTCTCATAATGAATCCCGAGTTTTTGCCGCCATAGTGAGGACAACATCAGCAACAGCATGCAGACCAAAGCCGCGATACCCGCCCTGAGGTGGTAAGGGCTGGCCTGTGGCCGGATAAAATAGAGCAGGCGAGGATCGGCAACCAGTAACAATAGCGGATGAACGATAATGAAGGCAAAGGCGACCATGGATATAAGCCGGTGAAAATAATAGATAATATCGATGCCAAAAGGAGCAGTTACCAGTTTTAGGCGCGCAGTCAAAAGAAACATCGTCGCCATCATGGCGGCGCCAACAAAACCGCAGGCTGCTGAAAGATCCCAAAGAACGCCGCTACCGGCAGGAACCGGCCCGACGATCAGGATAAACAGCGGCAACAGAACCAGAACCAGGTAAGCGCCGCTCCAGAATATGCCACGCATCATATAGGACATGCCAGATCTCCGACCATACAAAGTCGCTTGCATTCTACCAGATCGTCGGATTCCTGCAGTCACATCGGATAAATTCATGTGCGCTATTCCGATCACAACCGGTTTACTCGATCCCGGAAAAGGGTTATAACGTGAGCGTGGGACATCTTTTACAAAGGGGCACACGATGATTAACGACGACGAAGAGATGAACGAAGAAGAAAACTTTGCCGAAATGCTGGAACAGAGCATGGGCAAAACGGTGCAATTGAAACTCGGGCAAAAAACCGACGCCAAAGTTTTACAGATCGGTGCAGAATGGGCCTTTCTCGATGTCGGCCAGAAAGGCGAAGGGGTTATCGATGTCAGGGAGTTGCACGATGCCGAAGGCAACCTGACGGTTGCGGAGGGCGATATCATTTCGGCCTACTTCATGTCTCGACAGGGCGGCGAACTCCGCTTCACCACCCGGATCGGTGGCGGTGGATCAGCCGGTACCGCTCAGCTCGAAGAAGCCTGGCGCAGCGGCATTCCGGTCGACGGCCGGGTTGAAAAAGAGATTAAAGGAGGCTATGAGATTAAACTGCCCGGCAACGTCCGCGCCTTCTGCCCTTTTTCACAGATCGGCCTGCGCCGACCAGACAACCCGGAAGCTATCATCGAACAGAGCATTTCCTTTAAAATTACACAATTCGAAGAGAACGGCCGCAACATCGTGGTTTCACACCGGATCATTGAGGAAGAAGAGGCACGCCAACAACGAGAGCTGCTACGGGAGTCGCTCAAGGAGGGCGACCGGATCACCGGCACCGTCACCTCGATCCGTGATTTCGGCGCCTTTATTGATATCGGTGGCCTCGAAGGCTTGCTTCCGATTTCCGAGATCGCCTACGGTCGGGTCGAAAACATCAATGATGAGCTAGAAGTCGGTCAGCAGCTCGAGCTGGCGGTCAAACGCCTCGACTGGGAAGAAAACAAGTTCTCCTTCAGCCTGCGCGACACCCTGGCTGATCCATGGAGCCAGATTGAAAAAACATATAAAAACGGAGACCAGGTCACCGGCAAGGTCACCCGACTTGCTCCTTTTGGTGCTTTCGTTGCTCTCGGTGATGGTGTCGACGGGCTGGTCCACATCTCGAAACTAGGTCAGGGCAAGCATATCAAACACCCGAAAGAAGTGACCGATGTCGGCCGGACCCTGAATATCACCATTGAAAAAATAGACGTCGAACAAAAAAGGATATCTCTGACCTTGACCGGCGAAGAAGAAGAGACCGGGGACTCATCCTACACAGATGAGCCATCAGCCGGTTCCGGCATGGGAACCTTTGCCGACCTGCTCAAAACAGCCCAGGACAAGAAAAACAAGAAATAAGAGGCCGGCACCACTAGATATCAGTATTGGCGTTCTGGCTCTGCCGGGTCTCGACGAAACGGCCGAACTCCTTGTCCGAAGTCAGGATATGAACCTTGAACCATTCACTGAGAAAATTGAGCAGTTCAAAGGTCGCGACTCCGCGGCCGGTTTCTATCTTTTTGCGAAGAGCATAAACCTGTTTTTCAAGTTCGGCATGTTCAATGCGATGCCGGCCTAATCCGGGATAATACCATTCCTGCATGGCCGCTTCCTCATCCCTGAAATGAACATCAACATATATGATCAATCGATCAATCGTCTGCACGACCGCCGGCTCTGTTTCCCCTGAGAGCTTCGCTTCATAAAGATCATTGACAATGCCGACCAGACCCCGATGCTGGTTGTCGATTTTCGGAAAATTGATTTCATACTCAGGTTTCCAGGTAAACAGCTGCACAAGCTCCTCCCTTTGCTTA
>PKUH01000031.1 GCA_002869615.1 Desulfuromonas sp.
CCGCCGGGTCCCGGCCCGGCAGCCGGGTTCATTTCTTTATTGAGCGATAAAGAAACGAACCAAAGAAACCGCTCCCTTGCAGGGGGCTTTTTCGTGCGGACTGAATTGTTTCTGTTTAACTGTGTTGCCGGGGAGTTTGCCTTGAGGCAAACGCAGCTCGTCGCTGTGGCGGTTGCGGTCGGGCTGCGGTTGAGTGATCGCGCGAGCGGCAGCAACCTCAAGAGCTCCACGGGTAAGTCAAAATCAGCAATCTGCTTCCTAAGGTTTTGAGATTTTTCCTGGTTTTCTCTGACAGCTGACAGCTGACAGCTTAAAACTTACAGCGGTCTTATAGGTAAGACCGCCGAACCCGGTTTATGCTTTTCGGGTGCGGTTAAAAGGTGTGGCGGAGTTTGAGTACGCACCACTTAATTCCCGGTACAAATGCGATGAACCTTTTAAACAATCGGCAGGTTGAGTCGCTGGCACAACTCGCGGGCCGCCATGCGTACACCGTCGCTGAGTGACGGATAGACATGGACGGTCGTCGTCAGGTCGGAGACGGTCAGGCCGAAGCGGACGGCCAGGGTGACTTCGTGGATGATGTCGGCGGCCCGCGGCGCCAGGATCTGGCAGCCGATAATCCGGCCGGATGGTTTCTCGCAGCAGAGCAGGACCCCGCCTTCGAGCCGACCCATGACATGCGCCTTCGGCACCTGCTCGAGATCGATATAGGCCTCTTCGACATCGATCCCTTTCAGCCGCGCCTGGTCGGTGGTCAGGCCGACGGTGGCGAATTCCGGGTCGACGAAAACGGCCATCGGTGAAAACGTATGGTCGATGGTTCGCCGGGCGTCGGGATTGAGCATGTTCTCGACCGCGACCAGGGCTTCACGTGCTCCGGCCGGAGCGATCAGCGGCGGGCCGGTGCAGTCGCCGGCGGCCCAGATATTTACAGTGTTGGTCTGCATGCCGCTGTCGGTTTCGATGAAGCCGGCGGCGTCGACCGTGATCCCGGCCTTGTCCAGACCGATCCCGTCGGTTGCCGGGGAGGTGCCGACCGCCAGCATCAACCGTTCGGCACAGAGCCCGACCGGGGCGCCCTTGACCGTCGAGTAGAGACAGACCCCCTCGGGTCGGGCCTCGACCCGTTCGATCTCGACCTCGGTCATGATCTGGATCCCTTCACGCCGCAGGATCTCGGCGAATTGCGCCGTCAGGCGGAGATCAAATTCACCGAGCAGCCGGTCGTTACGTTCAAGGATAATGACCTGGGTGCCGAAGCGGGCGAACATCTGTCCCATTTCGAGGGCGATGACCCCGCCGCCGATCATCAGGATCGATTCGGGAAAATCGTTGAGATGCAGGGCACTGTAGCTGGTCAGGTAGCGGCTCTGATCGAGGCCGGGGAGCGGGATGATGCGCGGCGTGCCGCCGACGGCGATCAGTGCTTTTTCGAAGGGAATGATTTCGGCCCCGACCTGGATCTCGCGGCGCGAGATGAAGCGGCCGTGGCCGTGCTTGACGTCGATATTCGGATTGTTTTCGAGCTCATGGTGATAGTGGTCCTTACGGACCGTTTCGACCGCCTGCTTTTTAAGCTGCATCAGTATCTTTGCGTCCGGCTCTCCGGCCTGCAGGTTGAGCCCCCAGTCGCTGCCACGGCGGGCGGCAAAGTAGAGCTCAGCCTTGTCGATCAGGGTTTTGCTCGGGACGCAGCCCCAGTTGACACAGGTGCCGCCGAGATGGCTCTGTTCGATCATCAGGACCTTGATCCCATTTGCCGCAACCTGTCGGGCAGCGGCAAATGCGGTGGTACCGGAACCGAGAATAACAACGCCGTAAGTATCAGGCATGAACGATCAGTCCTCCTTGCGCCAGGTTGAGACAATATTATCATCAAGCCAGGCGAATTCGCCATCGAGAACTTTGCGCGCCGTGCGATAGGCGGCGCTATCGTCGTTGCAGTAAATCCCCCGGTGCATGGCGTTGACCCGGCGCCGCGATTGCCGGCAGAAGAGGTCGGCCAGTTCAACGGCGTTGTCGGGAGCCTGTTTGCTGGTGCAGTAGGAGAGGGTTGCCATCATCGCGAACAGCTCGGCCCCGGTGTCGACGAGGCGGCCGAGAATCTCCTGTTTTTTCTGCAGGGCCTGGCGATGCAGGCCGATCATGTGGAAGAGGTCGCGGGCGAGGCGGCGCGAGGCGCGCTCGACGTAGCGCAGGTGCCGTGAAAGGCGGCGCGGCAGTCCCATATCAACCTTGACTGAGCGGGGGATCCAGAGCCCCGGGTACCACTTGGCGTAGAATTTGGCGGCACCGACAAAATCGACCTTGTCCGAGGTCGCCGAAGCACCGGCGACCTTGAGGTGCGGATCAAGGGCTTCGCGGGCAATAAAGAGGCGCATGATGTCGCTGGTCCCCTCGATAATCAGGTTGATCCGGGCATCGCGCAACAGTCGCTCCATCGGCATCGGCTTCTCGCCGCGGCCGGCGAGGGAATCGGCGGTTTCGTAACCGCGCCCACCCCGGGTCTGCAGCGCCGAGTCGATGCCGCGCCACATCGCCTCGGTGCAGAACAGCTTGGCCAGCGCCGCCTCGAGCCGGATATCGGTCTTGCCGTCATCAGCCATTGCCGAGGTCAGCCAGGTGATCGCTTCAACCGCCAGGATTTCGGCCGCCAGGGTGGCGGTCCGATTGGCGACCGCTTCGTGATGGCCGATCGGGGCACCCCACTGTTTGCGTTCGGCGGTCCAGTCGAGGACGATCTCGAGCGCCTGTTTCATGGCACCGCCGCAGGCGGCCGGCAGGGTCAGGCGACCGGTATTGAGGGTGCGCAGAGCGAGCGAAAGGCCGCGGCCGAGTCCCTCGACAATATTCTCTTTCGGTACCTTGACGTTTTCGAAGCTGAGCAGGCCGTTCTGCAGACCCTTGAGCCCCATGAAGTCGCAGCGGTGAATGGTTGAAAGCCCCTCGCTGTTCCCTTCGACGACAAAGGCGGTAATCTCGGGTCGTTCTTCAGACAGATCGTTGGTTCGGGCCATGACGATCAGCAGGTCGGCAACCGGACCGTTGCTGATCCAGAGCTTTTCGCCGTTGATGAGGTAATGTTCGCCCGACTCGTCGAGGGTCGCCGTAGTGGTCATCGCCGAAGGGTCGGAGCCGACCCCCGGTTCGGTCAGGGCAAAAGCCGAGACCTCACCCCTGGCGAGGCGCGGCAGGAACTTCTCCTTCTGCTCGTCGGTGCCGAACATCTTCAGTGGTTGCGGTACGCCGATACTCTGATGTGCCGACAGCATGACCGCGGTCGAGGCGCAGTGGCTCGAGACCATCTGGATGATCCGGTTGTAATTGACCTGCGACATGCCGAGCCCGCCGTATTCCTCCGGCAGCTTGATGCCGAACAGCCCCATTTTCCCGAGACCGTTGTAAACCGTTTTCGGGATCTCTTTCTTGCGATCGATGGCGTCGGCATCGACTTTCTCTTCAAGAAACTTTTTCAGCTTGGCAATAATCGCGTCCCCGGCGGCCCGATCCTCATCGGATTGCTCCGGAAAGGGGTGCAGTAATTCGGCGGATAAGCGACCCATGAACAGCTCGCCGACAAAGCTCGGTTGCTGCCATTCGGTTTCGCGCGCCGCCTCGGCAACTTCCAGCGACCGTTTTTCGTCCTGTTTGCGATCAGACATAGTCACCTCTCCTGTCATTGGTTTTCAGGTACCCGGTTCACAGTCAGCCCTACAAGTGATGCAGTTATCATTAATCATAACAGGTATTTGCAGAGGTGCATCCCGAATCGATCGGTTCTTCGCCGCGGCGGGGAATCCATTTATCCGGGGAACGGCCTCACTACCGGATCGAGGCGTCTCGAAGTGAATTTCGGCGGCGTTGCAGGCGGACGCCGCAAAGAAGAATAAAAAATAAAACCGGGGCTATTATCGGATATTGAGAGCAAAAAGATGGTCGCCTTTTCCGGTCTCTGTCGTTCTCTGCGCCTCTTCGTTAAGAAGGTCCTGGATCGTCGGCTGTTCACCCGCCACGCAGCTGCAGCTCCTCTTTTTCGAGCCCGAGCAGCTGGTCGCGCAGTTCGGCGGCCTGTTCGAATTCGAGGTCGGCGGCGGCGGCCAGCATTTTTTGCCGCGTTGCCTCGATCTCCTTTTTCAGCTCATCGGGCGAATTCCAGGTCGGACCGGTTTCGGCGGCAACGGTGACGTAGTCCTGTTCGGCCAGATCATCGAGGATCGACCGGAACGACTTGCGCACTGACTCGGGAGTGATGCCATGCTCCTGGTTGTAGGCGAGCTGAGCTGTTCGACGGCGGCCGGTTTCATCGATGCAGGCCTGCATCGATCGGGTCACCTTGTCGGCGTACATGATCACCCGTCCGTCGATATGGCGGGCGGCGCGGCCGCAGGTCTGGATCAGGGAACGCTCGCTGCGCAAAAAACCCTCCTTGTCGGCGTCGAGAATGGTGACCAGCGCAACCTCGGGGATGTCGAGCCCTTCACGCAACAGGTTGATGCCGACCAGAACGTCGAACTTGCCCTCGCGCAACTCGCGGATGATCTGCATTCGCTCGACCGTGTTGATATCGGAGTGGAGATAGCGGACCCGGATGTTGAGCTCCTCGAGATAGGTCGTCAGATCCTCGGCCATCCGCTTGGTCAGGGTGGTCACCAGGATGCGGTCCCCCTTTTCGGCGGTGATCTGTATTTCTCCAATCAGGTCGTCGACCTGTTCGCTTGCCGGGCGGATCTCGATCGGCGGATCGATCAGGCCGGTCGGCCGGACGATCTGCTCAACCACGACTCCGTCGGCCTTTGTGAGTTCATAGTCGGCCGGGGTCGCCGAAACGTAAACGGTCTGCACCCCCTTCTGTTCGAACTCTTCGAATTGCAGCGGTCGGTTGTCGAGGGCCGAGGGGAGGCGGAAGCCATATTCGACCAGGGTCTGCTTGCGCGAACGGTCGCCGCGATACATCGCCCCGATCTGCGAGACGGTGACATGGCTCTAATCGATGAACATCAGGGCATCGTCCGGGAAGTAGTCGAACAGGGTTGCCGGCGGTTCCCCTTGGTTGCGGCCGTCGAGGTAGCGCGAGTAGTTCTCGATCCCCTGGCAATAGCCCATCTCCTCCATCATTTCGATATCGAAGAGGGTCCGCTGTTCGATCCGTTGTGCTTCGAGCAGCTTGTTGTTGGCCTTGAGCATCTGGATGCGCTGCTGCAGCTCGTCCTGGATCTTTTTGATCGCTTTTTCCAGGGTCGGCCGGGTGGCGACGTAGTGGCTGGCCGGGAAGATGGCGGTCGCCGGCAGCTTGTCGAGTACGGCGCCGCGCAACGGGTCGACCTCGCTGATGGCGTCGATCTCGTCACCGAAAAATTCGATGCGCAGGGCCCGCTTCTCCTCGTAGGCCGGGAAGATCTCGACCGTGTCGCCACGGACCCGGAATGAGCCGCGATGGAAATCGACATCGTTGCGCTCATACTGGATCTCGACGAGATGGCGCAGCAGGTCGTTGCGCCCCATCTCCATCCCCTCTTCGAGCCGGATCAGCATGCCGTAGTAGGCCTCGGGTGAGCCGAGACCGTAGATACAGGAGACCGAGGAGACGATCAGGACATCGCGCCGCGACAGTAGCGAGCGCGTTGCGCTGTGGCGCAGCTTGTCGATCTCCTCGTTGATCGAAGAGTCCTTCTCGATATAGGTGTCGGAGACCGGAACATAGGCTTCCGGCTGGTAATAATCGTAGTAGGAGACAAAATATTCGACCGCGTTATCGGGAAAGAGATCGCGAAATTCGCTGTAGAGCTGGGCCGCCAGGGTCTTGTTGTGGGCGAGCACCAGGGTCGGCCGCTGGACCTGGTTGACGACGTTGGCCATGGTGAAGGTCTTGCCGGAGCCGGTGACGCCGAGCAGCACCTGGTGCGCATCGCCGCGGTTGAGGCCGGCGACCAGCTCGGCGATTGCCTCGGGCTGATCGCCCCGCGGTTGATAATCGGTTGTCAGTTTGAACTTGGCCATAGTCCTTTATTTAAACACAGAGATTACAACGAACACAGAGGAAATTGAGCGTTTGGGAGGTTAAAGGGGTTGGAGGCTGGAGGCTGGGGTCTGGTATAAGGTCTCATGGTGAAGCGCCGAGGGGGCATGGATGAAAATCGAAACAGACGGCAAAACTGTTTGAAGACAGATGAGCGCAGCGAAGACGGACGAGTTTTTGCCGGCCTATTTTTATCTGTGCCACCGAGGTAACAGTCAATAAAACTTTCTTGAGGGGACACTTCCCTGTAGTTCGGATAGTGCCCCCGTGTAATTTTCGACTCCGATCGCCTGTCCTGAGTTATCTTGTACTGAGCTCGCCGAAGTAGCCGAAGGGGCAATCCAGTGATGATTCTGACCCACCCCTGGAGCTCTTGAGGTCGCTCCCACCAGCGCGACGACTGAACCGTAGCCCAACCGCAACCGCCACGGAGAAGTGCTGCGTTTGCCTCAAGGCAAACTCTCGAATTGAACTGTTCAACAGAAATAATCCGGACCGGGCAAAAAAGCCCCCTGCAAGGGAGCCGTTTTCTGCATACTCTTTTATGGCTCAATAAAAGAGTATGGCGGAGTGCGCGGCCGCAACCGCGTGGTTTCAACACGTTTGAATAATAGATATCACCCAAATAAAAAAAGAGACCTCGTCCTTCAGGTCTCTTTTACTTGGCTCATTTCTAACCTCGTCCTTAACGCCCCCTGAGGGTCTTCAGGATGTCGGGATCTTTGCTGTCCCTGGCCAGGATGATGTGGCAGGTATTGCAATCGTTTGAAATCGGATCACCCTTGCTGTTGAAGTGCTTGCCGTCGTGACAGCGGAAACAACCGCGGTCGGAATTCGTGCCATGCCCGATATGGTCGGTGTAGGTCCCCCAGGTGACGTTCATCTGCGGGAAAACATTCTCCTTGTAGGCGGCCTGAATGCCGAGGATTGCCTGGGCGATCCGGTCGTTGTTAACTTCGATGTCGGGATAGTTGTCGCGATACCAGGCTCGGAGTTCGACCGCGATACGGGTTAATGCTTCCTGTTGCGAGTCGTATTTCCGGGTTATAAGGTCGAGAGCCTGTCGCTTGATATAGGGGACGTCTTGCGGAATCTCCCCCGTCATGATTTTTTCATCCAGGGCCTCATTCGGCGGCAGGTAGTTGTGGGTCGGCCGATTATGGCAATCGATGCAGTCCATCTCCCGGGTCAGAAGGGTTGCCTTGTTCTTTTTGACGAGGGCATCAGCATTAACCGTGGTGAAGATTTTTTCCGAATCACTGCTCTCCTTGAAGCGGACGATTGGAATGTCGGTTCGCTGAAAATCAGTCGCGGTATAGACCAGCCGGTTTTCCGGGGCAACATGCCAGTGGTAGCCATGCGGGCTGACCGTGCGGTCGCCGGCCGTCCCGATCTTGAACAGGATTACCGTCTTGACGTTGGTGTTGTTTTCATCCGGCAGGAACTTTTCGCGGACGATCAGTTTTTCTCCGTGAAACAGGCCGGGGCGATGACATTCTTCACAGACCGCACGATCGGGGCGGAGGTGGGTGGTCGGAGTCTTGATCGGTTTGGAAAAATTGTGGGAAACGACATTGACCACCTGCGTGAGGCCGGAAATTTTTGCTTTTTCATACCATTTTGCATTACTGCCGATGTGGCATTCGACACAGCTGACCTGCGAGTGTGATGAGTTGGCGTGAGCGATCTTTTGCGGCTGCATGACGATGTGGCAGAAATCGGTGCAGAAACTGGTGGTGTTCATGTAGTTGTAGCTGCGGTAGGTGATGATGCCAAAGATGCAGAACATGCTGCAGCTGATAAAGACAAAAACGAACAGCAGCTTGCGCATCCTGCCGAAGCGTTTCGGGTTGGTGAAGTAGTCGCGCAGGTAATCAAGGGTAAAGAGGCGAACGTCTTCCTTGCCGCGGAAGAAAAAGAGTCCGAGAAAAACCAGGATCAGTCCGAGGATGACCAGCGGTCCGAGGAAGAGATAGGCGGCCGCCGCAAAGTAGGTGTTGCGCATGTCCCAGATGCTGTCGTAGAGCAGGGCACCGAGCAGAAACGGGAACAGGGCCGTCACCAGCATGGCGCCGAGGAGCGCCACCCGGCTGTGGGCAATCCCCTTGGCGAATGTGGCAATAAGGTTTGATAAGCTTTTCATCTGCGGTGGATGTCCTGAATGATTAGGCAGCATCAATTAGTTATCATTAAGCCGGCGCACTTGTCAATCGATTCCTCCGGCTGGTCCCGGGTCTGCCTGGCGTGCTCTGTTCGCTGTTAGCAAATGAAAAAGGGACGTTAAGTGCCGTCCCTTTTAGCGCTGCCTGATCCTTCGTTGCCCTGCTCACGGTCCGCTCACGGCGCCACCCTGTTCCTTTTTTTTCTTGCTCCAGCGGTGATTCATGAACTGGATAAATATGGCGCAGAGTCCGAAGGAGAAGAGCGAGACCATCAGCGGCATCCCGTTGAGGCTGATGACGTCGGAAAGAAAAACCTTGCAGGCACCGGCCAGCAACAGCAGGATGCCGATCGTTCGCAGCTCGCGATTGGTCAGGCGGACCCCGAGATACATCATGATTGCTGCAGCGCCGATAATCAGGACCGACTGGCCACTCGAAAAGGATGCCGAGCTGCGGAATCCGAGCATGGCCAAGCCCTGGTAGATGCCGACGCGAACGGTGAAGAACCCGCTGAGCAGTGCGGCGACGAGAACGAATGCAGCACCCCGATCCTTCTTGTCAAAGGTTTTGAATGTCTCCATGCCGGCGGTCGGTGGATTTTCGCGACACCAGTAATAATGCCAGATTGCAATGGCGGCCATCAGGGCCGAAGCGGTGGCGCCGATGAGTGAAGGCTGACTCATTTCGGTTTTACTCAAAGCCAGAATCAGGGCGCCGGCCGCATAGATCTGCATCAGGTAGGAGACGTAGCGGATGCCGCCGCTTTCCCATTTCTGGGCGAGCCAGGCGCCGCCGAATGCGACCACCGCGAGAATGGTTGATGATACAAGTGTGTTGCCGATTCCCATCGGCAGAGCAAAAGCGAGGAGGGTGCCGCCGGCGAGACCGAAGGAGGTCGCTCCGCCCGTCACTTTTTCCTCCCTTCGGCCGATCAGCCAGGCGAGGCCGAGATGTCCGAGTGCAATCAGGCTCGCCACCAGGCCGAAGGTCGTCGGGTCACCGAGACCGTGACTCAGGACATAGCGGCTGAACAGGAAAATCCAGATGACATTGATAACCGGCAGGGCGACATCGAACTTCGAAATCCGCTCCTGGATCTTCCCGAGAACCCCGAAGAAGGATATGCCGACATACATCAGACCGATCAGGGCGATCAGCGGCAGGAATCCGCGAATAGCGAATTCCAGGTCCCCGGGTGCTGTTTTCCCGAGGTAAATGGTCAGCTTGAGGGCCCAGATCTGGAACATGAAGATGGTCAGTACAAGAAGGAGCCAGCGGATCCACGAGGCCCGCATCAGCCGGGTTGCGAAAACGGTCAGCATATTGGCGGCGATCAGCAGGAACACCAGATAGGGGAAAATCGGATTCGGGTAGTCGATCGCAAAGCCGCCGATGCTCATGCCGAGAGTGCCGACCAGAATCGGCAGGGCGACCCGGTGCTGCCGGCTGATGACCGCTGTGGCCAGACCGAGGAGAATGAAACCCATGTAGGCGAGTTCAGCCGGAATCGCGTTGAAGACCCGGTGGGTCTCGACAATGATCGCGGTTAAAACGATTGTCCCCCAGAGGGTGAAAACCGGCGCCTGAATGCTGTTGCGCCCATAACCCGACCAGCCGATGACCAGCAGGATGAAGCCGTAGGCGATGCCAAGCCCGGAGCCGATGTTGTGGCCGATTGTGCCGCTGTCGGTCAGGGTGCGCAAGGCAATTGCCAGAACCAGGATAAAGCTGGTCGTTGCGATCCGCGGCATGAGAAAGGAGGTATCGAGCCAGTTGATGACTTCATCCGAGGTGATCCGGGAGCGGATTTTGTCTTCGAGCTGACCCTTTTTCGCGGCACTCTTTTTGACCCCGGCCTTGTCGAGCCGGGACTCGACCTCGTTCAGTCTTTGCTGCAGGTCTGAAACCTGGCCCTCAAGGTTTTCAATACGGTTCTGCAGATGGTTTGTTCCTTCTTCCATTGCGGGGTCTCCTTGCAGCTTCCACGTATTTACGAAAATATAACAGTATTTTAAAATCGTATATACGTTATCAGAAAAACGCAAATTCGTAAAAAAAATTCGGCCGGTTGGCGGGTGGTTTATTGAGGCCCTCTAATTTTCGCTTTCAGCAGAGGGTTCTTGAGCTCTCAACCCTCACTATAAGCCACTCATAATGAAATCATTTTATTGATAAATTTGTTTTCTATCGCCAGGCAATAAGCTATAGTTCCGACGGACTAAGCAAAAATGAAATGCTGTTATTGCATTAATGAGCGAAATACCTTATATTGCATTTTGTTGTCGTTCAAGGTTCCTGCCTTGACATTGAATTGTCTGCGGGTAGGTTTAAAACATTTATTCACTGCACTCTTTAAATCATACAGTAGTAAAACAATGAAACCAATGAAGGAGGACAGCACGTGAAAGGACATGTCTGGCGACCACTGTTTGTGGTAATTGCGCTCGTTGTCTTTATCCTGCTTTTCAGGGTCTTCTATGTGCCGGAAGATTTCGGCGCGCAGGATCGTGGCTACACATTCGGCTATCACCGGCTGAGTAATGAGCAGGAATGGAAAGATTATCCGGCCAAATACAAGGATTCGGCTTACTGCAACGAATGCCATGATGACAAGGTAGAAGAAGTCGGGGCGGCCTCGCACGAAATGATCCCGTGCGAAAACTGCCACGGCGCCGCATTCGATCATCCGGATAACCCGGAGCAGTTAGCGATTGATCGCAGTCGCGATCTCTGTATCCGCTGCCATTCGGCGCTCTACATGCCGACGAGTGACCGTAATGATATCCCGGGCATCAACCCGGCGGAACACAACGTCGGCGAGCAGTGTGTCGATTGTCACAACCCGCATAATCCGAGCCTGGAGGAGATGTAGCCATGAAAAGACGTGATTTTCTGAAAAATACCGCCGTCTTTGTCTCCGGTGCCAGCGTCTGTACTTCGGCTCTGGAGTTCATTGACCCGAAAGAAGTTCTGGCTTCAAAACCCGATCTGCGCTGGGGCTTCCTTGTCAATACCCATAACTGTGTTGGTTGCGGTTTCTGTGTTAAAGCCTGCAAGACCGAAAATGATATCCCGATGGAGGCAAATGTCACCCGGACCTGGGTCGAACGCTATGTTATCAAGAAGGACGGGACAACGGTCAGTGACTCGCCGAAGGGGGCACAGAACGGATTCACCAGCAAGAAGATTGACCAGAATCATTCCGGTATGCTCGAGGTCCCGGACGAGGAGATTGCCCAGGCCTTCTTCGTACCGAAGCTCTGTAATCACTGCGAGATCCCGGCCTGCGTTCAGGTCTGCCCGGTCGGTGCAACCTATCAGGCGAAAGACGGCGCCGTTCTCGTCGATCGATCATGGTGCATCGGTTGTGGCTACTGCATCATGGGGTGCCCCTATGGCGTCCGGTTCTTCCATCCTGATGAGCATGTCGCCGACAAGTGTACCTTCTGTTATCACCGCATCAGCAAGGGCGGCAACACCGCCTGTGCCCAGGCCTGCCCATTCGGCGCCCGCCAGATCGGCAACCTGCGTGATCCCAATGACCCGGTCGCCAAGGCAGTGCTCAATCAACGGGTCGGTATTCTGCGGGATGAATACGGAACCAAGCCGCAGGTCTTTTACCTTGGATTGTATAAGGAGGTGCACTAGTCATGGTTGAACAAGTTGCCCAGATGGTTGTCCACGGCGAAGCCTGGACGATGAAGGACCTCTTTGTCCTGCCGAATGAGTATGTCTACTGGTCGATTCAGATCGTCCTTTATCCCTATATGACCGGCCTGGTCGCCGGCGCATTCGTGCTCTCGTCGCTGTATCACGTGTTTAACGTGGAAAAGCTGAAGGAAATCGCGCGATTCGCCCTGGTGTTCTCGTTTGCCCTGTTGCCGACGGCGATGCTGCCGTTGTTGTTGCATCTGCAACAGCCCTTGCGTGGCATTAATGTCATGATGACACCGCACTTTACCTCGGCGATATCGGCCTTCGGTATTGTCTTTATGACTTACGCCTGTATCGTCGGTGCCGAGATCTGGTTTGTTTACCGCAGGTTTATCGTTGAATCGATACACCGGCTCAAGGCGAAGCCGAATCGCTCCGCCCTTGAGGGATTGCTTCTGTTGATTTACAGGATTATCTCACTCGGTTCGATGGACCTCAGCAAGGAAGCGCTGCATGACGACCATAAAGCGGTCAAGCTGCTTGCCGGAATCGGTATCCCGGTCGCCTGCTTTCTGCATGGATACGCCGGTTTTATCTTCGGTTCGGTCAAGGCGAATGCGCTCTGGATGACGCCGCTGATGCCGGTCATTTTCATTATGTCGGCCGTTGTCTCCGGTATTGCCCTCTGTATTATCAGCTATGCTATTTTTATGGAGTTGCGCAAGTGGGCGTCCCGCCGCGGCAAGAACTGGTTGCTGCCGGATGGAATGGTTCACGGCCAGACGACGATTTCCGCACACCAGTTGCGCGAGGTTCAGAAGCATGAGGTCACCATGACTTCGAAGTATCTGCTGATGTTCATGGTTTTCGCCATCACCCTCGAGCTTCTTGATATCATTTTCCGTGGTTACACCGCGGTCAAATCGTGGGATATCCTGCGCGATGTTATCTATGAGCATGACTTCGTCAAGATCTTCGTGCTGCAGTACGGTATTGGCAATGCCCTGCCGTTCCTGATGCTCCTGGTGCCGGGCTTGACCACGCGTCGGGCTGTCATTGCCTGCCTGCTTGTAATCTTTGGCGTCTTTATGATGCGTTGGAATGTTGTTATCGGCGGTCAGGCGTTTTCGCTGACCTTCAAGGGATTCATGCACTACACCCTGCCGATCATTCCGCATGATATCGAGACATTCAAGGAAGGACTGGGTGGGGTCCTGCTGGTCTGCGGCGCACCGTTTGTCATCTTTTATTTCCTCAATATGGTGTTCCCGGCGTTCTACACCGAGGATGACGAGGTGCACTGAGCATTTAACTCAGATCAAGATTAATCAGGAGGAGCGGTCAAATGGCCGCTCCTCTTTTTGTTGCCGCCCCCGGAGCAAGTCTCCTTGCCTTTTTTGAGGTCATTCGCTATGATGTCGCCGCTAAACCCGAGAAAAGAGGTCAGGTATCAATGAAACAGAATCAGTACGGCTTGCCGGCAGCCATTGGCAACACTCCGCTGGTTGAGTTGACACGAATCCACCAGAACGATCAAGTCCGGATTCTTGCCAAGCTCGAGGGGAACAATCCGGGTGGGTCGGTCAAGGACCGCACCGCCTGGTGGATGATCCGGCATGCCGAAGAAGATGGAGCGCTGACCCCGGAGAAGATCATTCTCGAACCGACGTCCGGTAATACCGGGATCGCCCTGGCGATGATCAGTGCTGCCCGCGGCTACCGGATCAAGCTGGTTATGCCGGCCTGTGTCAGTATCGAACGGCGGAGTGTTCTCGAAGCTTATGGTGCCGATGTTGTCCTGTCGCCGGCTGAAGAAGCGACCGACGGTGCGATCCGGCTGGCCCATAAAATCATGGCCGAAGAACCGGATCTCTATTTCATGCCGAACCAGTACGATAATCAGGCAAACCCGAAGGTTCATTACGAGACGACCGGACCGGAAATCTGGGCCCAGACCGATGGTCAGGTCGATATGTTTGTCGCCGGCATGGGAACCTCCGGGACTCTGATGGGGGTTGGCAACTATCTGCGCGAGCAGAAGGCAGCTGTCCAGGTCATCGGCGTCGAACCGGTACTCGGCCACAAGGTTCAGGGTTTGAAAAATATGGAAGAAGCGATCGTTCCCGGTATCTATAAGGAGGACCGGCTCGACAGCAAGGTCGTTGTCGCGGATGATGAAGCGTTCGAGATGGCGCGTCGCCTGGCGGCCGAAGAGGGGTTGTTTGTCGGCATGTCGAGTGGTGCCGCAGTGGCCGGCGCGGTCAAGGCGGCTCAACAGCTGGACAGCGGGATAATCGTGACCCTGCTGCCTGACCGTGGCGACCGATATCTCAGCACGACTCTCTTTCGCTCAGTCTGTGCCAGTTGCCGGCCCTGATATGGACCTGGAAGTTCCGGAACTGGTATTCCGTTCCGCAGAAAAAACAATCGCTCGCTTCTGTCTTGAGCCGATCATTCGATCCGGCCAGAATTATTCCCTTTCAATGCAACCGCTGCCCGATGGATTTGAGATCGGCGTGCTTGCGGACGGGCAAAACCGGTCTGTTGTTCTGGCGCGGTTGCTGTTCAGTGTGGAGCTTGAACAATGGACCCTGCACCGGCCGCGCTCTGACGAACGCTGGAGTTATGTCCCGGAAGCTGGCGGGTATCTTGATCCCGGGAAGTTGCTCCGTTACATCAAGGAAGATCCGCTTAATATTTTCTGGGTCTGAATCTTACTGCGTCTATCGATAACGATGATTTTCGGGCTTGCCGATTGGCAGGCTTTTTTGTTGCTTTTGTATACTGTTGTTGGACAGGGACACTACCCGAATCCCAGGGAAGTGTCCCCCTGTAGACAGAAGACAGGAAGAACCGCCGGGTCCCGGCCCGGCAGCCGGGTTCATTTCTTTATTGA
>PKUH01000032.1 GCA_002869615.1 Desulfuromonas sp.
ACAAAAAAAGGAGCGCCTGATGGATGCACAGGAACGTTATTTCAAGGACTGGAAAGAAAGAGAGGCCATCGCCGAATCGATGCTGCCGCTGATCGGCAAACTCTACCGGGAACACGGCATCGTCACCTCGGTATACGGCAAGACCCTTGTCCACCAGTCCGTGATCGACATCCTGCGCGCCCACCGCTTTGCCCGACAGATTCTCAACAACGAGATATCGGTTCGCGACAGCTTCCCGGTCCTTGAAGCGATGTGCCAGCTCGACCTGGCTCCGGCCCGGGTTGATATCGGCAAGCTGACGGTCCGCTACCAGGCCCAGGCGGCCGGTGCCGACATCTCCTTGCATGATTTCGTGCGCCAGGAACTCTCATCGGTCAACACCGGCAGGGACTCTATTCTCAGCGAACCCCAGGACGTCGTCCTGTATGGCTTTGGCCGCATCGGCCGCCTGCTCGCCCGGATCCTGATCGACAAGGCCGGCGGCGGCGACAAGCTCCGCCTGCGTGCGGCCGTCGTTCGCAAAGGGGCAGAAGATGACCTGGTCAAACGGGCCAGCCTGCTGCGCCGCGATTCGGTACATGGCCATTTTGAAGGGACCATCAAGATCGATGAGAAGGAGAATGCGATCATCGCCAACGGCAATATGATCCGCCTGATCTACGCTGACAATCCGGAGGAGATCGATTATACCCAGTACGGTATCAATAACGCAATCATCATCGACAATACCGGAAAATGGCGTGATCGGGAAGGCCTTGGCAAACACCTGCAAGCGCAGGGAGCGGCCAAGGTTATACTGACTGCGCCAGGCAAAGGGGATGTGCCGAATGTCGTGTTCGGGGTCAACAATGAACTGATTACCGATGAAGAATCGATTTATTCAGCGGCCAGTTGTACCACCAATGCGATCGTGCCGGTGCTCAAAGCCGTCAGCGACGAATTCGGCATTGAGCATGGGCATGTCGAAACTTGCCATTCGTACACCAACGATCAGAACCTGATCGACAACTACCACAGCAAAAACCGGCGTGGCCGCGGCGCACCGCTCAACATGGTCATAACCGAGACCGGGGCTGCGAGCGCCGTCGCCAAGGCGCTGCCGGAATTGGCCGGCAAGCTGACCGGCAATGCGATCAGGGTGCCAACCCCGAACGTCTCGATGGCTATCCTCAATCTTTCGCTGGGCCGGGAGACAACGGTTGCTGAATTGAATGATTATCTGCGCGATATCACTCTTGATTCGCCGCTGCAGAACCAGATTGATTTCACCAACTCGCCGGAAGTGGTCTCGACCGATTTTGTCGGATCACGCCACGCCGGCGTCGTCGATTCGCTGGCGACAATCGTCAACGGCAACCGCTGCGTGCTCTATGTCTGGTATGACAATGAATATGGGTACAGCTATCAGGTTGTGCATTTTTTGGCCAAACTGGCCGGGTTGGAGTTGCCGACTTTTCCGCGTTAATCGAGTCCTGCAAAAAGGTTTAATCCGTTCGCTCGGCGGTCTAGGATATGAGTGAGAGAAGTAAATAAAGACAGCTGTAAGTTTTAAGCTGTAAGCTGTCAGAGAGAATCAGGAACAAATCTCAATATTTTGAAAAAGCAAAGCCTTTGACTCACCCCCGTTGCTCTTGAGGTCGCTTCCGTTAGCGCGATCAATGAACCGCAGCCCAACCGCAACCGCCACAGCGACGAACTGCGTTTGTCTAAAGGCAAACTCCCCGGCAGCACAGTTGAACAGAAACAATCCAGACCGCGAAAAAAGCCCCCGGCAAGGGAGCCGTTTTCTGCATACTCTTTTATGGCTTAATAAAAGAGTATGGCGGAGTGCGCGGCCGCGACCGCGCGGTTCTTCCTGGCTTCTGGTCAGGGGACACTCCCCTGGACTTCGGGAAGTGTCCCCATCAACTTTCAGACTCCGTTTGGGAAACTATTGATGATTTTGACTCACCCGTGGAGCTCTTGAGGTCGCCCTTTGGTACCGCATTCACTAAACCGCAGCCCAACCGCAACCGCCACGGAGACGTTTCGCGTTTGCCTCAAGGCAAACTCCCCGGCAACACAATTGAACAGAAACAATCCAGACCGCACAAAAGCCCCCGGCAAGGGAGCCGTTTTCTGCATACTCTTTTATGGCTCAATAAAAGAGTATGGCGGAGTGCGCGGCCGCGACCGCGCGGTTCTTCCTGCCTTTTGTCTTCTGCCTTCAGGTCAGGGGACACTGCCCTGAGATTCGGGAAGTGTCCCCGACGACGTTTAGACTCCGATTGGAAGACCATTGTTGATTTTGACTCACCCCCGTTGCTCTTGAGGTCGCTCCCGTCAGCGCGTTCACTGAACCGCAGCCCGACCGCAACCGCCACGGAGACGTTCCGCGTTTGCCTCAAGGCAAACTCTCCAGTAAAGCAGTTGAACAAAAGTAATTCAGAAAAAATAAAAAAGCCCCCTGCAAGGGAGCGGTTTCTTTGGTTCGTTTCTTTATCGCTTAATAAAGAAATGAACCCGGCTGCCGGGCCGGGACCCGGCGGTTCTTC
>PKUH01000033.1 GCA_002869615.1 Desulfuromonas sp.
CGCGGCAAGGGCAACGCTCTCAACAACTACTGCACTTCGGTGGCAGGCAACGAGCAGTTCTGTTCCAAGTGTCATGCCGGATATGGCATGACCGATTTCAAATCCTACGATTTCGAAAATGCCGAGAACATCGACTGCCTGGTCTGTCACGACACAACCGGGACCTACGGCAAGGCTCTCAACGCCGCCGGATACCCCAACGAAAACGTCGATCTTTTGTATGTTGCCAAGAACGTCGGCACCCCGAACCGTGACAACTGCGGCCAGTGCCATTTCTACGGCGGTGGCGGTGATGCGGTCAAGCACGGCGATCTCGATTCGTCGATGGCCTACCCGGAACGCGACACTGATGTCCACATGGATGTTGAAGGGAATGACTTCCAGTGCATCGAGTGTCACACCACCGAAAACCACATGATCTCCGGAAACTCCCTCGGTGTCTCACCGGGTGGCAAGGTTCATATCCAGTGCACCAAGTGCCACGAAGATAAAGTTCACCAGGAGAGCCGGCTTAACGCCCACATTGATACGGTTGCCTGCCAGACCTGCCATATCCCGACCTTCGCCAAGAACCTTGCGACCAAGGTCTGGTGGGACTGGTCGAAGGCCGGTGAAGAGCGCCAGTTTGACGAGAAAGACGAGCACGGCCACCACACTTACGTGAAGAAAAAAGGTGAAATGAAGTATGCCATGAACGTCGTCCCGACCTACAGGTGGTACGACGGAACCGGCGGCGCTTACCAACGTGGCGAGAAGGTCGATCCAGACAAAATCGTTAAAATCGCCTACCCGATCGGCGACCGCAAGAATGACGACGCAAAAATTTATCCGTTCAAGGTAATGCGCGGCAAGCAGATCTACGACACCAGGTACAAGAACCTGATTACCGCGAAAGTTGCCAATGAAGGCGGCTACTGGGTCGACTTCGACTGGGACAAAGCGGCCAGTCTCGGCTCAGAGGCCTCCGGGCTTCCCTACAGCGGTGAATACGGCTTTATCGAAACCGTCATGTACTGGCGCATCAACCACATGGTCGCACCGAAAGAGCAGGCCCTCAGTTGTCTCGACTGCCACGGCGACGACGGCCGCATGGACTGGAAAGAGCTCGGCTACAAGGGTGATCCGATGACCCGGGCCAAGTGGGCCCGTACCCACTAAGCAGCATAACGTTTATTTCAGGGATGATTCCCTGCCTCCATGGCCGGCCCGCAAAGGGCCGGCCTTTTTTTATCACCCGTGGACAGACCCCACCTGATGCCAAAACGGGACAGTCCCCGCTCCGCTCGTAAAGCCGGCATCAACTTTCCGGTAAATGCAGGTTCTTATTGCTTTTTTAAAACTTTTTGTGTATTTTTCAACTCAACTACCGCTTAGGAGAATTCCATGTTTGGACTCGGCACAACAGAACTTATCATTATTCTCATTCTGGTCCTGGTTATTTTCGGAGCCGGCAAGCTCCCCTCGGTCGGCGGCGCCCTCGGCAAGGGCCTGCGCAATTTCAAGGATGGCATGAAAGACGTCGAAGACGATTCGGATCCTGAGAAGATAGAAAAAAAAGATGACGAGGCTTAAGCCCGTTTGACAAGCAACCTCTCAAGGCCCGCATCGCGGGCCTTTTTTATGGTTCATCGCATTTTATCGGGAATAAATGGTGCGCACCCAAATACCGCCAGACTTTTCCAATCGCACCATGAAAGCATAATTCCAGTTCGCCGGTATCGCTCAGCGAGCCCGCCTGATGATCAGGTTCCCTCACTACAACGATTTGAATCCTTCAGGATCAAAAGCATTTATGAACGCAGGACTTCGTCCGCAGAGCCGCAGAGAATTCAGCGGCAAAACTAAACGGTTACGAGCTTTACTCCTTTGGCAGGCCTGGCTCCGTTTTGGTTTTCATTGCGTTAAGAATCTGAATTTTCCTTCAGGGACACCCCCCTGAACTTCGGGGAGTGTCCCCGTGTAACTTTCGACTCCGATCGCCTGTCCTGAGTTAACCGAAGGGGGAATCCATTGATGATTTTGACTTGCCCCCGTTGCTCTTGAGGTCGCTCCCACCAGCGCGACCACTGAACCGTAGCTCAACCGCAACCGCCACGGAGACGTGCTGCGTTTGCCTCAAGGCAAACTCGCTGGTAGCACAGTATTACAGAAACAATTCAGACCGAACAAAAAAAGCCCCCTGCAAGGGAGCCGTTTTCTGCATACTCTTTTATGGCTTAATAAAAGAGTATGGCGGAGTGCGCGGCCGCGACCGCGCGGTTCTCCTGTCTTCAGGAATACTTCGCTGTACCCTGGGGACACCTCCCTGAACTTCGGGAAGTGTCCCCATTCGACCAGTCAAGACCACCGGTGTCAAACGACCGGCTCCAGACTTTTCTTGCCTGTTCTGATCCACCTGAAGGATGAGTCTAACGTTGTATTCACTCTAATCTGCGAAGAACCTTTTTTATTGCTTCGGGGCAACCGTGAAACCTTGAAAATATGAGCCTGTCATGGTAATTTCCGACACGGCTTGACAGACTGATTTCCCAGATTGAGGTCAAAGATGAAAATTACACGCAAAGAAGTTGAACACGTTGCCGTTCTGGCGCGACTCGCCCTGAAAGATAATGAGCTCGACCGGTTTACCGGCGAGATGGACCAGATTCTCGGCTATGTCGAAAAACTGAACGAACTTGATACGGAAGGAATCATTCCAACGGCCCATGCCGTTCCGGTTGAAAATGCTTTCCGTGACGATGTCGTCAGACCATCCATCGGCATTGACAAGGCGTTGCAGAATGCCCCCGATCCGGCCGACGGCTGCTTTCGTGTCCCGAAAGTTATTGAATAATTATATTGAGGTTAGAAGATGCAATTAACTGAACTCGGCATCGCTGCTCTGCAGGAGAAGTTGCGCAGCAAAGAGATCTCCTCGGTTGAATTAACCCGGGCCTATCTGGAACGGATCGATGTAACCGACAAGGAGATCAATGCCTATATTACCGTAACCGAAGCAGACGCCCTGACGGCGGCGACCGAAGCAGACCGACAGATCGCGGCCGGCACAATTGAGCCGCTGACCGGCATCCCGGTGGCGCTCAAGGACATCTTTCTGGTTGACGGAATGCGCACGACCTGCGCTTCGAAGATTATTGATAATTTCGTTGCCCCGTATACGTCGACAGCGGTCGCCAATCTCAAAAAAAATGGGGCCGTGATCCTTGGCAAGCTGAACATGGATGAGTTTGCCATGGGAAGTTCAAACGAAAACTCGGCGGTCGGTCCGGCCAGGAATCCCTGGGACACCAGCAAGGTCACCGGCGGTTCGTCCGGCGGTTCGGCGGCAGCGGTAGCAGCCCACCAGGCGGCGGCCACCCTCGGCACCGACACCGGCGGCTCGATCCGGCAACCGGCATCCCATTGCGGCGTTGTCGGCCTGAAGCCGACTTATGGCCGGGTCTCCCGCTACGGGGTCATCGCTTTCGCCTCTTCGCTCGACCAGGTCGGCGCCTTTGCCCGCAATGTCACTGACTGCGCAACCATGCTCGGCGCCATCGCCGGGCATGATCCGCTCGACTCAACATCGATCGACCGACCGGTCCCCGATTACCGGGCCGAACTCTCCGGCGACCTCAAGGGGGTCCGCATCGGTCTGCCGAAGGAGTACTTTATCGATGGACTCGACGCCGATGTCAAAGCAGCGACCGAAACGGCGATTAAAACTTACCGTGATCTCGGTGCCGAGATTATTGACGTCTCATTGCCGCATACCGATTACGCCGTCGCCTGCTACTACCTGGTCGCAACCGCCGAAGCATCGAGCAACCTGGCCCGCTACGACGGCATCCGTTATGGTGCCCGGGTCGACAATGGAGGCGGACTGATCGAGCTCTACCGCCAGACCCGGGCGGCCGGGTTCGGCGACGAGGTTAAACGCCGCATCATGCTCGGCACTTACGCCCTCTCCTCCGGCTACTACGACGCCTACTATCTCAAGGCACAGAAAGTCCGCACTCTGATCCGGCAGGATTTCCTCGATGCTTTTGAGAAAGTCGACACCATCCTGACCCCGGTCGCACCGACCCCGGCCTTCGGCATCGGTGAAAAAGTTGACGACCCTTTGCAGATGTATCTTTCTGATATCTTTACCATTCCGGCCAATCTCGCCGGCACCTGCGCCATGAGCCTGCCCTGCGGTTTTTCGCGGCAGGGACTGCCGATCGGTCTGCAACTGATCGGTCAACCGTTTGCCGAAGAGCAGATTCTCAGGACCGCCTACGCTTTTGAACAGGCGACCGACTGGCACAGCAAAAAAGCCGATATTCAGGGAGGCGACAATGACTGATCAGTATGAAGTCGTTATCGGCCTGGAAGTCCACGCCCAGTTGACCACCAAAACCAAGATATTCTGTGGCTGCTCGACCTCTTTCGGCAATTCGCCCAACAGCCAGACCTGCCCGGTCTGTCTCGGCATGCCCGGAGCGCTGCCGGTTCTCAACCGCCAAGTTGTCGAAAACGCGATCAGGACCGGTCTGGCAACCAATTGCGAGATTGCGCCACGTTCGATTTTTGCCCGTAAAAACTATTTTTACCCGGACCTTCCCAAAGGCTACCAAATTTCACAATTTGAATTACCGATCTGCGAACACGGACATCTCGATATCTCGGTCAATGGCGAAGAGAAGAGAATCGGCATCACCCGGATCCACATGGAAGAGGATGCCGGCAAGCTGCTGCATGGCGAGACCCCGGAATCGGCAGGCAACTCCTTTGCCGATCTCAACCGGGCCTGCACGCCGCTGCTGGAAATTGTGTCCGAGCCCGACATGCGCTCGGCCGATGAAGCGATCGCCTACCTGAAGAAGCTGCACCAGATCGTGGTCTACCTCGGTGTCTGTGACGGCAACCTTGAAGAAGGGTCCTTCCGCTGCGACGCCAACGTCTCGATCCGGCCCTGGGGCCAAAAGGAATTCGGCACCCGCGCCGAGCTGAAAAACATCAACTCATTCCGCTTTATCAAGCAGGCGATCGAGTACGAAGTCGAACGCCAGGCCGAAGTAATCGAAGATGGCGGCAAGGTTGTCCAGGAGACCCGCCTGTTCGACAGCCAGACCGGACTGACCCGCTCGATGCGCGGCAAGGAAGAGGCCCACGACTATCGCTACTTCCCCGATCCGGACCTGGTCCCGTTGGTGGTTGACGAGGAATGGATCGCCCGGTGCCGCTCCGATTTGCCTGAACTGCCCGAAGAGAAGCTGAAGCGTTTTATCTCGAACTTCGGCCTTTCGGAGCGCGATGCCGACATTCTGGTCTCGGAAAAAGCCATTGCCGATTATTTCGATTCCTGCGTCGAGCTGCACGATGACAGTAAAACCTGTGCGAACTGGGTAACCGGCGAGGTATCGCGCAAGCTGAATGAAGAAGGCATCTCAATCAGCGATTGCCCGGTTACGCCGGAAAGACTGACCGGTATCCTCAAACGGATCGCCGACAACACCATTTCCGGCAAGATCGCCAAGCAGGTGTTCGAGGAGATGTGGAACAACGACAAGGATGCTGATACCATCATCGAAGAAAAGGGCTTGAAACAGGTGACCGATACCGGTGCAATCGAGCAACTGGTTGATGAAGTCATCGCTGCCAATCCGGGCCAGGTCGAGGAATTCAGAGCCGGCAAGGAAAAGCTCATCGGCTTCTTCGTTGGCCAGGTCATGCAGAAAAGCAAGGGCAAGGCAAACCCGGGCATGGTTAATCAGCTCTTGCAAAAGAAACTGAAGGAGTAGGGCGCCTCCTGGCTCCCTTCCCCGCACGCCGCATGGAGTGAAATATGTCGGTCAAACCGATCCTTTATGAAAACGGTGTCTGCCGGATGCTCGACCAGCGCCTCCTGCCAACCGAGGAGGTCTGGATTGAATACACGACCTGCGAAGGGATAGCCTCGGCAATCCGGGATATGGTCGTGCGCGGTGCGCCGGCCATCGGTGTTGCCGCTGCCTTCGGAGCGGCTTTCGGAGCGCGCGACATTGCCGCAGAAAGTTTCGCTACTTTTTTTCCTCGCTTTGCAGAAAAATGCGACCTGCTGGCGGCGACCCGGCCGACAGCAGTCAACCTGTTCTGGGCGCTCGACCGGATGAAACAGGCGGCCCGCAAGGGCAAGGACCTGAAGCCGGACCAACTCAGAAAGTACCTGCTCGCCGAGGCCTGCACCATTGCCGAAGAAGATGAGCAGATCAACCGCCGCATGGGCCAGATCGGCAACGAGTTAATACCGGATGCGGCACGGATCCTGACCCATTGCAACGCCGGCGCCCTGGCGACCGGCGGTTACGGCACCGCCCTCGGTGTCGTACGCGCCGCGGCAGAATCGGGCAAAAAAATCGCCGTCTTCGCCGATGAAACCCGTCCGTTCCTGCAGGGCGCTCGCCTGACCGCCTGGGAACTGCAGCAGGACGGCATCGATGTCACCCTGATCTGTGACAATATGGCCGGCTACCTGATGAGCAAGGATGAGATCGATTGTATCATCGTCGGCGCCGATCGAATCGCCGCCAATGGTGATGTCGCCAACAAGATCGGCACCTTTACCGTCGCCGTGCTGGCGCAAGAACATAACATTCCGTTTTATGTCGCCGCGCCGACCTCAACCATTGATCTCAGCATCGCTGACGGTTCCGGCATTCCGATTGAAGAGCGATCCGAAGAAGAGGTGACGCATCACAATGGTCAGCGCGTGGCACCGACCGGCATCAAGGTGCGCAACCCGGCCTTTGACGTCACCCCGGCCCGTCTGGTCACAGCCATTATTACCGAACACGGGATCGCCCGGGACAACTACATCGAGGAACTTGCTGCGCTGGTCAATCGGGAGGGTTGATGAAAGATCTGGCAGTACGCCTGGAAAAGCTCTGCCGCGACAGAGATGAGGAGGGGCTCAGGGTTTTCGCTTCCGAACTCGGGTACCGGGAAACGGGAAAGACCACGGCCAATCTCACCATCCTTTTCGACTCTTTCGGCAGTGCAAACCTGCTCGCCCGACTGACCGAAACGGCCCTGACGACAGCCGATCCCGACATGGCTCTGAATAATCTTGAACGCCTGTCCAACAGCATCTCCCCTGAACTCATCCGGCCGGCGCTTGAAGACAAAAAACGGCGCAAACAGCTCCTGACGACCCTTGGGGCTTCGCAGTTTCTCACCGGAATACTCTGCCGCGACAAAAATAATTTCGAAGAGCTGATCACCAACGGGGAAATTGATCGGCACAAGAGTGAAAGCGCGATGATCGATGAGTTGCGCGCACTGATTCCGGAAGAGATCACATTTACCGAGCTCCAGAAGCTCCTGCGCCAATACAAGTGTCGCGAGATCCTTCGCATCGGCAGTCGAGACCTCAATAACGAGGCCGAGCTCGCCGAAGTAACCGATGAACTCTCTTCACTCGCCGCCGCAACACTGCAGCGGTCCTATGAGATCTCGGACGCCCTGCTGAAAAAAGAATTTGGCGTCCCGATGGTTGAGTCGGCTGACGGGGATGGAGAAGAGGAAGCGACCTTTACTATTTTCGGTATGGGCAAGTTCGGTGGCCGCGAACTCAATTTCTCGTCCGATATCGACCTGATCTATTTCTATTCATCGGAAAAAGGGACGACGACCGGCATCCCTGATAAACAGTCGAGTCGCATCCCGGTGCACAGCTACTTCATCAAGCTGGCCGACATGATCAGCAAGGCAATCGGCCAGGTCACGGCTGACGGCTTTGTCTTCCGGGTCGACCTCCGCTTGCGCCCGGAAGGGAACAGCGGCGAAATGGCCCAACCGGCCAACAGTGCCATCCTCTACTATGAAAGCTGGGGCCAGAGCTGGGAGCGATCAGCCCTGATCAAGGCCCTGCCGGTCGCCGGTTCAATTAAACTGGGCGAATATATCCTCAACGAGCTCGAGCCCTTCATCTACCGCCGCCATCTCGATTACGCCATGGTCGAAGATATCAAGCGGATGAAACAAAAAATCGATCACAGTCTTGAACGGGCGGAAGGTAGTGAAATAAATCTCAAGCTCGGCCGTGGCGGCATTCGCGAAATCGAATTCTTTATCCAGGCCCTGCAGCTGATTTATGCCGGCAAGAAAGCTGCCCTCCGCCACAAGGGTTCTTTACCGGCACTTGCAGCCCTGAACAAAGAAGGCCTGATCAAAAACGACGAGCTACCGGTGCTGCGTGAGGCCTACGTGTTCCTGCGCAATGCCGAGCATCGGATCCAGGTATTCCAGGAGCAGCAAACCCACAACCTGCCCGGCCGCCGGGACGAAATGCTCGCCCTGGCCCGACGCTGCGGCTTTGCCGATACCGACTCATTCATGGCCGAGCTGAACCGGCATCGAACCGGAGTTTCCAGGATTTACCATAAACTCTTCTACACCAGTGACGAAGAGATCAAGGAGGAGGTCAGGCCGGAAATCGAAGCGGTTTTCGATGTCAATGCCGACCCTGACCGGGTCAAGGATCTTCTCGAAGAATGGGGTTTTGCAAATCCCGACACCGCCTACCAAAGTCTGCTTTTCCTCCGCGACGGAAAACCGTATTCGCACCTGACGCAACGGGCCCGACGCCATATGGAACGGATTGCGCCTTACATCCTCCAGGAAATTATTGACTCGCCCGAACCGGACAAGTCGCTTCTCAACATGGAGCATTTCCTTTCAGCCCTGAGAGCACGTGGCACCTACTATGCCCTGCTCGCCGAAAACCACGGAATTATCAAACTGCTTATCTCTCTTTTCGGGACGAGCCAGTTTTTAACCCGGATCTTTATCCAGCATCCGGAAATTCTCGATTCCCTTGTCTCCCGGTCTTACGCGACACCGTTCAAAGATCTCGAGGAAATGGAAAAAGAGCTGGAAGCGCGGCTTTTTGAAGCGACCGATTATGAACGGGAACTTGAGGCCCTGCGCCGCTACCGCAACGAGGAGTTTTTACGTATTTCACTCAACGATGTCGAGGGGCACACACCACAGGGCGAAAAAACCTACCAGCTCTCCTGCCTCGCCATTGCCTGTCTGCGGGCCGCATTTAACATCGCCAGAAATGAGCTGATTCCCCGTTACGGTCTGCCTTATGTCATGGACGAGGATGGTGTCCGTAAAAAAGCCGGTTTCTGTATTGTCGGCATGGGCAAACTTGGCGGTATGGAACTGAATTACCACTCTGATCTCGATATAATCTTCATTTACCAGGGTGAAGGGAAGACCGTCCCGACCGACGGCACTGATCCGGAGCGCTTCAAGGAACTGAGTAACCAGCAATACTTCTCACGGCTCGCCCAGAGGATCATCTCGGTTTTGACGTTGGCCACCCAGGACGGAAGCGTTTATCAGATTGATACCCGGCTCCGGCCTTCGGGAAACCAGGGGCCACTGGTTACCAGCCGCAAGGCCTTTGCCGAGTACCACGCCTCGACCGCACAACTCTGGGAGAGACAAGCGTTGACCAAGGCGCTGGTTGTCAGTGGCCCGAAAAAAATGCGCTGTGAGCTGCAATCTTTTATCCGGTCACTGGCCTATGACGCACCGCTCGAAGAGGATATTGCCACCGACATCATCCGCTTGCGCGACCGAATGGAAAAAGAAATTGCCCGGGAAAGCAGTGAAACTCTCAACCTTAAAACCGGCCGCGGCGGCATGGTCGACGTCGAATTCCTGGTGCAGTACTATCAGCTTCTGAAGGGTCGCAAAAATCCCGAATTGCAGGAAACCAACACACTTAAAGCCTTGCAGAAGATAGTTGAGGCGGGTATTCTCAATGGAAGCGACGGCGACAAACTCCAAGACGGATACAAGTTTTTGCGCCGCCTGGAGAATATGTTGCGTCTGCTTCATGACCAGTCGATTAGCGAAATACCGAATGAAACCGGGTATCTGAGTAAACTCGCCAGGCGGCTCGGCTATCAGGGGGAGAGTTCGGAACCAAACGTCGAACTCATGAATGACTACCGGATGCATACGGAAAACATCCGAAAGATTTTCAACAAATCACTCCATGCCGACCAGTCTGACCCTGAAGGGGCAATAGAGCAATGAACGTTAAACACCACATCATCCTCGTTGACGACGACCAGAATATTCGTCGCTTCCTTGATGAATTCCTTAAACTGAAGGGATTTAATGTCAGTAGCTTCTCTTCGGCTGAAGAGGCTTTTGAGGAACTTGACAAGGGCGATTTTTCAATTGCAATTTTCGATATCGTTCTCCCCGGAATCTCCGGTCGCGAAGCCTGCGCCAGGCTGCGCAAAAACAAACAAACTGCCTCGAGACCGGTTATCCTGATGACGGCTATCCACCGCGGCGAAGACGAGGTTGAAAAAGCGAAGAAAGAATTTGGCGCGACCGAATACCTGCTCAAGCCATTCAGCCTCGACACGCTTTACCAGAAAATCATGGATCTATTGGGTGAAGAATACAAGGTTTCCGATCTCAAGGATCGTGAGACGGCAACGATTGAAGGCGAGCTGAAAGACACCCAATTCCCCAAACTCCTGCATGACCTGTATGCGCTTAAAGCAACCGGGCTGCTCCACCTTTCCATGAATGAGAGGAAAAAGGTTGTCTATTTCATGGAAGGATACCCGATCTTTGTCCGCTCCAACCTGATCCGCGAATGTCTTGGCAAACTTCTGGTCCACAAGGGAATCATTGACGAGCGCGAATGTGAGGAATCGCTCAAGATGGTCAAGGAGACCGGACGGCTGCAGGGTACCGTGTTGATTGAGATGGGTTATCTGACCCCGCAGCAACTCCACGATGTCCTGAAATTGCAGGCGACCGAAAAACTGCTTGAAGTGTTCTCCTGGAACGAAGGGACTTACCGGTTTATCCACGCCCAGGACTTCAAGAAAAACATCACCCGGATCAATCTGTCCCCGGCAACCCTGACTCTGCAGGGGCTGCGCAAATACTACAGTGAGGAGAAACTCGACAAATTTCTCAACCCGCATCTTTCCTATTATCCGGCACTGTCTACCAACCCGCATTACCGTTTCCAGGATATAGAACTGACGCCAAAAGATGTTTCTCTGCTCAGTGAGTGCCGGGGCGACAAAACATTTGAGGAAATCCTTGAAAAGTATCCGCTCTCCCGTTTTGAAAACAAACAATTACTGGCGACGCTTCTGCTGGTCAAGATGCTGGAGAGCCGCGAAATGCCCCTGTCACCGGAGGAACAATCAACCCTCCTGGCCGGGGCTCCGGAAAAAAAGGAAAAACGCCAGAAATTCCAGAACGACTATGCCCGAATGATGCAGCAGGATTACTTTGCTCTGCTCGGTGTCGAGCATCAGGCCAGTACAGATAATGTCCGCAAGGCCTATGTGCAGTTGGCCAAAAAGTACCACCCGGACCGCTATCTTCAGGAAAATATTTCAAACGACCTGAAAAAGAAGATTAATTCCCTGTTCCAACGGATCGGTGAAGCCTATGAAACGCTTTCCAATCCGGCCCGGAAAAATGAGTATCTGAAAGAGCTGACCGGCAAGGGAAAAAAGAAAGAGAACGAAGCGGCCGACATTCTGCATGCCGAAACCGCTTTTCAGAAAGGGCTCGTTTTGCTCAAGGTAAACGATTTTGCCAAGGCAAAGATCGAACTGGAGAAAGCGGTCAAACTCTACGCCAAGGAACCGGAATACCTCTGTCATCTTGCCTGGGCCCGATTCAAGGACTCAGACAGCGATGTTGAAAAAGATCAGGCCAAAAAAATGCTTCTCAAGGCAATACAGATGAATCCGGACATGGACAAGGGGCATTTTTATCTCGGCCACATGCTCAAAGAGGAGGGAAAAGAGCGGGAAGCAGAAAAGCGTTTTGAACGGGCAATTCAGTGTAATCCCGACAATACCGAAGCGTTGCGCGAACTCCGTCTCTTCCAGATGCGCAAGCCGAGAAACGGCAAAGCGGCCGCGCTCCTCGGTAAAATGTTCAAAAAATAACCTGGTCAGGCGGAAAGTTTCACCCTGACTTTTTCCGACAGCTCGAGGAACCGTAGCCCCTCATTAAAGATCTCCGCTGGCATTTCCCCACGAACTAATTCCAGATAGCATCCGATCAGGTAATCACTGATCCGCGCGCGTTGCTCGGCATTGATCCCGGAGAACAGGGCACCGGCCCTGAACGGACTATCCGAGGTATCCGAATAAGCCATGGCGTAAATAATCCTGGAATCAAAAGTCAGGAGTTCTCCTTCAAGGCTGAATTCAAAGGATACCGATTCATTTGGAGCCAGCTCCCGGTGATAGGAAAAACGGCACCCCATGTCGGAAAGGCTGGTCAGCACCGCCTCTTTTTTTTCATCACGGGCTGATATCAGCGCCGGGAGGTCGACATCCAGCCGGATATGCTTGCGTGGTGGCCGATGAAATCGCTGCTCGAGCGCCTGCCAGAATGCCTCCGGCTCGAGCGGCAGGGAAAATCCGAGCTCAGCTCCACCGGAATCGGTATTCAACCAGATCACATCCTGGCCGGCAACCGGCTCGGCACAGCCACTTTCAGCCAGCAACAACGCCGAGGCCTCAGCCGGATCATGCACTTCGAATTGCCACAATTGCAACAGGGCCTTTAACAGCTCGTCCAGGCTGGGTTCACAGGTTGTGACGGCAATCTTTTTTTTGTTGAGCGAACGGGTGGTAATGTCCTTGAGCATATTTCCTCAATCAAAACGTATAAAAAAAGGCATCGTTCAAGTCAGGCTATCTGCCGCCGAACTTGAGAAGTTTTGCAGTCTTTTATCAAGCAGATGACGCGGGTGCACATTGGCAAGTGCCCCGATCATGCTTTTCTTCAGGTGTTTATTCTCTTTCGAAAGCTCACTTATGAGCTTCTTCATCCGCTGCCGTTTCTGATCGACTTCTCCACAAACCGGACAGGCACAGCAGATGATCGGGAATTCCTGCTCACCGGCAAACCGGATGATATCGGCTTCTTCAACATAAAGCAGTGGACGGATAACGGTATGACGGCCATTGTCGGCAAGCAATTTCGGGCTCATCGCCTTGAGTGAACCGACATAGAACTGATTCAGTAGAAGGGTTTCGATGAAATCATCGAGGTGATGGCCAAGCGCAATCTTGTTGCACTTCAACTGGTCGGCCAGGGTGTAAAGGACACCGCGCCGCAACCGGGCACAAAAAGAACAATACGATGTTCCGGGCCGCCGCTTCTCTTCGATAATTTCATAACAATTGGTCGGTTCCATCCGGTACTCGAACCCGGCAGAATCGAGATGATCTTTTATTTTTTCCTTGCGGTAACCCGGGAAGCCGGCATCGACATTGACTGCAACCAGTTCATAATCGATCGGCGCCCGGCGCCGCAGCTGATCAAGGATATGTAACAGGGTGTATGAATCCTTGCCGCCGGAAACACCGACAGCAATCCGGTCACCATCCTCGATAAGATTGTAATCACCAATCGCCTTACCGGTCAGCTTTTTGATTTTGCGGAACAGGGGGCCTTCCAAAACAATTCCTTTGTGTTTCAACAGGTTCGGCAGTTTTAATCGATCTCGAATAAAAATGCAAGAAGAACAGACGGGACGGCCACCGGGCCGTCCCGCTTCTGAATCCTTAAACGTTTTAGCTTTGTCCGTTCAAATCAAGAGGTTTACTGACCGGCGTTTCCCGTTTCCGGAAGGCGGTCGGCATGATGTTCACGCAGCCCGATGCGGCGACGCAGATCTTCAAGGACCAGGTAGAGCGAAGGGATGAGCAGCAGAGTGATGCCGGTCGCGAAGAGAATTCCGAAGGCAAGGCTGATCGCCATCGGAATCAGGAACTGGGCCTGCACGCTGGTTTCGAGAATCATCGGCATCAGGCCGAAAAAGGTGGTCAGAGAGGTCAGGAGGATTGGCCGGAAGCGGCGCTGGCCCGCCTCCATGACGGCGTCATGCAAATCTGTTCCCTTCTTGCGGCAGCGGTTGACATAGTCGATCAACAACAGTGAATCGTTAATCACAACCCCGGTCAGGGCGACGATCCCGAACATACTCAGAATACTCAGATCAAATCCCATAAGCAGGTGACCGAGAATGGCGCCGACGATACCGAATGGAATAGCGACCATGATCAGCAACGGCTGTGAGTAACTGCGAAAGGAGACGGCGAGCAGGGCAAAAATCGCTAACAGAACCAGCTTGAAACCGGTCATCATGCTCGCCATCGACTCACGCCGGTTTTTATCTTCACCTTCGAGATCGTAACTAAGGCCGGGATAATCGGCCATCAGTTCCGGCAGGGTTGTCCGGCGCATTTCGGCGAGGATCTCTTCGGCGTTGGCAACATTGCTGTCAACCGTCGCCGTTACGTTGATCACCCGCTTGCGGTCGGTCCGGTTGATTTTACTGAATCCGCGATCCGGTTCAATGGTAGCGGCCCGGTTTAACGGGACTTCCCCACCGGATGGTGTCCGGATGCGCATCGACTCAAGGTCCCAGAGATGTTTTCGACTCGCCTCGGGATAACGAACGACCACCTTCACCTCGTTGCGTCCGCGCTGCAGGCGCAGCGCTTCGGAACCGTAAAAGGCGCCACGCAGCTGTCGGCCAAGATCCTGCTCGGTGAGACCGAGAGTCCTCGCTTCCGGCTTCAGCTGCAGCTTGACCTCCTCCTTCCCGAGCGTGTAGTTATCGGTTATATCTCCGGTCCCGGGATAGGTTGCGATCGCTGTCTTGAGCCGTTCGGCGGCATCATCAAGGACCTGAAAATCCTCATGCGCCAGTTGAAAATCGATATTCGCGCCGAGATTGATCAGGTTGGAGGTAAAGGTCAGGGATTCGACCCCGGCGATCTCGCCGATCCGCTCCCGCCATTGATTCGAAATGTCAGATGCCGGAATATTCCTTTTTTCACTCGGCGTCAGGAACATGTAGATATTGGCGAGATTTCCACCGGTCGTCGATGAAGTGCCGCCCGGTCCACGGTCGGTGGTTGAGGCACCGACAACCGAATAGATCTGCTGCAGAACCGAATCCCCCTGCGGGCGATCTGAATCATACTCTTTGGCCAATTCAAGGCCGGTTGCAACAATTCTATCCTGAACCTCTTCGGTTCGTGAGACCGGTGTTCCGGGAGCCATTTCAAGAGCAACGGTAATGGCGTCACCATCGACCAGCGGCATAAAACGGAACTTGACGATTCCACCGCCGACCAGGCCGACTCCGGCAATCAATAACAGCGTGACCGCGGCCGCGAAGGTAGCATAACGATAGCGCAGACAGAGTTCGAGAATATTTCGATAGGGGCCGCGAATAAACTTCTCGACAGCCGTGCCGAATTTGCGGCGAATGCGATCGACCTTGCCGATCAGACCACTATTCATTTCCCGGGGTTGACCAAGCGACAGGTGGGCCGGCAAAACGAAAAGACACTCGACCAGAGACACCAGCAGAATGGTTATGACGATAGCCGGGATAACCATGATGAACTTCCCCATGATCCCGCTGGTAAAAAGCAAGGGCATAAAGGCTGTGACCGATGTCAGGATGGCAAAGATAACCGGCTGAGAGACCTCTATGGCACCATCCATCGCCGCCTGCAGATAGGGTTTTCCCATCTGCCGGTGCTCGTAAACATTTTCGCCAACAACAATCGCATCATCAACAACGATGCCGAGAGCCATGATAAATGCAAAGAGCGATATCATGTTGATCGATACATCGATAGCCGGCATAAACAGCAAAGCCCCAAAGAAAGAGATCGGAATTCCGAGCATCACCCACAAGGCAAGACGAATTTCCAGGAAAAGACCGAGGGTAATAAAAACCAGAACCAGTCCGATGCATGCATTTTTGATCAGCAGATCTTTGCGGCTTTTAAAAAGTTCCGAGGCATCATAGAGCGTTGCAATATTGATCGTATCGGGGAGCTCTGTCTTTTTTTGAGCAACATACGCCTTGACCCTGGAAGAGATATCGGTCGGTTTCTGATCACCGACGCGGTAAACCCTGATCATTGCCGCCGGTTTCCCATTGGCCAGGCCGAGCTCGTCGGTATCCTCGAAACCGTCGCGGACCGATGCAATATCGCGCAGCTTGACTTCGGTGCCGTCAACAGCGGTGAGAATGGCTATGTTTTCGTATTCCTCGCCAATGTAACGACGCTCCTTGGTCCGGACCAGGATCTCCCCTTTGTCGGTCTTGATCGTTCCGCCCGGCAGATCGACAGAGGCCTCACGAATTCGTTGCGCGATCCGGTCGAAGGTCAGGTTATAACGTCTGAGATTCTCTTCATCGACCTCGACGGAAATTTCGTAGGGCCGGATCCCGCTCAAATCAACCTGGGTGATATTATCGTCAAGAAGCAATTCATCCCGAACCTGTTCAGCGAGTTCACGAAGGCTCCTTTGCGGAATTTCTCCGGAAACGACAACCGTAATCACCTCACGCCTGTTCAGCAGTTTGCTGATAACCGGTTTTTCAGCATCGCGGGGGAAGGTGGTGATGCGATCAACTTCACTCTTGATATCGGCCAGAACAAGATCGATATCGGCCTCGGTCGTCACTTCGGCGACAACGCTGGCGAAGCCTTCACCGGCAACCGACTTGATCTGCTTGATTCCATCAACGCCGGTCAGGTTTTCCTCGATTTTGAGGATCACCCCTTCCTCGACTTCCGCCGGTCCGGCACCCGGATATGCAACCCTGACCAGCACCCTGTCGAGAGCGACCTCGGGAAAGACCTCCTGCTTGATATTGAAACCGAGAATCAGACCGCCAAAAATGAAAACCATCATCAGCAGGTTGGCAGCAACATGATTCTGGGCCATCCAGCGAATCGCGTTATTCATTCTGCCCTCTCCCGCATCTGCGGCCGCAGCAACATTCCGTCTGCGGCGGCGGCGATCCCGGTCAGGATCAGGTGGCTTCCGGGCTCAAGTCCGGACTGAACGAAAACCTCCGTTCGCTCCCTGCGGACAATAGTCACCGGCAAGACCTTCAATTTATTATTCTCGTCAACAACCCACACGGTATCATTGTCCCTGACGGCACTGCGCGGAATCGCGACGATGTCTTCGATTTGCCGGCCATGCAGCAACACCTCGACAAACATTCCGGGTGCAAGCTCCTTTGATTGATCATCTCTGGCACTCTTGCCAAACGGATCACTGACTGAAACAACGACCTTGGTCATGCGGGTCAGTGGATCGATTTCACCATAAGACCGGACAATCCTGCCCTGCCACTCATGACTTTCGGCACCGACCTGAATCCGAACCGTCGCAACTGAGCCCTCCTGTTCACCAGATTGTCCCAAGCGGGGGATGCTGAGCCACTTCAGTTCCTCAAGTTGCAGCGGCACCACGATCTCGACTTCATCGGTGCCGGCGACAGTTGCCACCGGCGTACCGGCCCGCACATACTGCCCGAGATCAACCTTTTCATTGCGCACAAAGCAGTTGAATGGTGCTCGAACCTGCGTGCGCGAAAGCTCGATCTCGGCCTGCCGAACCGCTGATCGGGCCGAGGCGACCTGGGCTTCGGCTGCCTTCAGCTGTGGCTCATAGAGTGTCAACGGATTGGCTGTTTCCTCTTTGTCCCGCTTGACCCGTTGCCATTCAAGCTGGGCTATTTCCGCCAGACTCTTGTTCCGCATCAGCTCAAGTTCGGCCTGAACAAGACCTGAGCGTGCCCTTTCCAAAGCCAGTTCGTAGTCGATTTTTTCAATAGAAAAGAGCAGATCGCCTTTCTTGAAAAATCCGCCGTCAGCCATTCGACTCGAAATATAGACGACCCGGCCGCTGACTTGCGGAGTAATTTCAGTCTCCTGGGTCGGCTTTGCCGTACCGGTTCCCAAAACATCGACCCGGCGGTCGCTCGCTTCTACCGTCACCACTTCAACCAACGGCCCGCTGTAGGAACGCTCTGACCGTTCCGGCGCCTTGCGAGAAACGATCAGAACAAAGGTAATGGCGATTCCTCCGAGAAAAATGAGAATCGGCAGGATAATTTTCAGCATAATTTCTTTTCTGCTCATGACTTGTCTTCCTGTTTTTCTGCTGTTCGTTTATCAATCTCGGTGGCCATCCATTCGCCGCCGAGAGAGCGGGCAAGACTGATGCGGGCGCTGACCAGCTCCCGGCGCACCGACAGAAGCCGGCTCTGGGCTTCAAAATGAGCGCGCTGGGCGCTCAGAACCGGCAGATAATCTGTGATCCCGAAATTGTATCGATCGAGTGAAAGGCGTAAGGTTGACGCCGTCGCATCCTCGGTCTCGATAAGGCTGGCAAGACGCAATTCGGTCTCACGGTTTTCCGCCAGCGCATCTTCGACCTCGCGGAAAGCGTTGAGGACCGCCTGCTGGTAAGCAGCGACCCGCTCCCTTGCCACCGCCCTGTTTCTCTCAACCTCGGCGCGCCGCCGGCCGGCATCAAACAACGGCAGGGTGATATTTCCGAGAAAATTCCAGAAGTCGCCCTCGATCAGACCACTCGAAAACTCCTGGCTGGTGTAGCCGTAACGACCGATCAGGTTGATTGAGGGGAAGCGATCGGCGATCGCCGCAGCGACATCGGCATCAGCGGCTTCAATCATGCGCAGGGCCGCCTGCAGATCGGGTCGGCAGCTGATCAACCCGGAAGGGAGTCCGGCCGGAAACGATTCCTGTACTGTTGGCAATTCGGCGAGCCTCCCGGCCATACCCTGTTTCGGATATTTTCCGATCAGAACCGAGAGCGCGTGCTCGGTCGTTGCCAGCGCGGCCGCAAAACGATGCCGACTTGATCGGGCTGCGGTCAGGCTTTGTCGAGCCTGATAAATATCAACAGCCGGCACAATCCCGAGCCGGTAGCGGGCTTCGACGCTCTCCAGGGTCGAGGTGAAAGAGTGGATGGTTTCGTCAGCCAAGGCAACCTGGGCACGCTGCTCAACGGCCAGATAGTAGAGTTCGGCCAACTGCGCCGACAAACCGAGGTAGAGTGTTTTCAGATCTTCCAGAGAGGCTTCGTACCCCTTGCCGGCCGACCGGGCCCGCGAAGCAATCTTGCCCCAGAGGTCAAGCTCGTAGGCTGCGGCTCCGGAAAACTGGTAGTTCTCGCCGGTGAATTCGCCCAACGCTGTTGGCTGCATCGACTCTCCGGCCTGCCCTTCGGCATTAACCACAGGGAAAAAGCCGCTTCGCGCCGAGCTGAGAAGTGACCGGACCTGCTGAAGCCTGGCATACGACTGCTCGATCTGGAGGTTTTGCCGGAATAACACCGTCATCATTTCATTCAGTTGCACGTCGTCGAAACTCTCCCACCAGCGCTCAACCCGGTTGGCTAGGATTGTTTCTTCAGTCTGCTGCAGATAGCTCTCGGGAAGGTCCTCCGGCAGGCGAACCTGACTTTTCGGATAAAAAGAGCAGGCCGACAATGCAACAGCTATCAGCAGAACCGCACCGCTACGGATCATCTTGTTCATCGCTTCACTCCTGCCGAAACAAAAAGCATCAGGTCGTCAATAAGCTTTTCGATATCGACATCCCGGTTCATTCCCTCCGGCATCAAATCGAGGCTGCCAAGCATGCGCATGGTATGGGTGGTACTGCCGACCGAAAAATGGAGTCGCCAGAAAACGGTATCGGCATCGAGATCCGGAAGCGATTTGCACAGAAGCCCGAACAGCAACTGAAACAGCGGCATGATGTGATGAATAAAAACATTCCGGACCGTGTTGTCGGGTTCGGTAATGGCCCGGCCGATCAGGGTACTGAAATGTTCGGCTCCGGGATCGACACAGCAATAGGTGACGGTTGGCACAATAAAAGCCCGGAGCACATCTTCGGGATCCGGAGTACGGCCCCGGCGCTCAGCTTCATCCCGGACCGCCTCAAGCTTCGCCTGGCGGATGGCATTGAGCGGCAACAGATGCCGCTTCAACACCTCCTCAAGTAAAATATCCTTCGAACCAAAATGGTAATTTACCGCAGCCAGATTCGCATCGGCCTTACTGGTAATTGCCCGCATCGACTCGAAATGATAGCCATCGCGAGCAAACAGAAATTCGGCGGCATCGAGAATTCGATCCTTGGTCGTTGGTTGACTCATACTACCCTCTCTAGCGATTTGATCGTACAAGTGATTTAAACAAACGTTTGAATTAAATGTCAACTCAAATCGCGTCGATATTGCACTCATCAGGACCGCATGGTAAAAATGTGCATCTGAAATGATTTGCATTAACCTGGAGGAACCATGAACAATCTCCGCCATGCGACAGGCACCCGTGTCCTGTTGACCCTGGCTTCTTTCGTTATCGTTGTCGCCGGACTCCGCGCCGCCGAGGCAATCATCGTCCCGTTTCTGTTGTCGGCCCTGGTCGCCATGATCTGCACTCCCCTTCTCTTCTGGATGCAGCGCCGCGGGGTTTCAACCGCCATTTCTGTTTTCGTAATCGTTTCTGGGATCATGATTCTCGGTCTCATTTTCGGGACCATTATCGGCACCTCTCTGAACAACTTCGCAGCGGCAGCACCGTCTTACCAGGAAAGGCTCAGGGCAGAGACGGTCGGTCTGTTCAACTGGCTGCAGGAGCACGGTGTCGATATTTCAAGGGACGTCTTCTCTGACTATTTTGATCCCTCCAAGGCAATGCAGATGATCGCGGCCAGCCTCAAGCAGGTCGGCGGCGTGCTGACCAATGCTTTTTTGATTCTGCTGACCGTCGTCTTCATCCTGCTCGAAGCCTCCGGGTTCCCGGCCAAGCTGCGTCAGGCACTCGACAACCCGGACGAGTCGATGGAGCATTTCAAGAAGATTACATTCAACGTCAAGCGCTACCTCGCCCTGAAGACACTGCTCAGCCTCGGTACCGGATTCTGTGTCACCATGCTGCTGCTCTTCCTGGACATCGACTACGCGATCCTCTGGGGGATTATCGCTTTCCTGTTCAATTACATTCCGAATATCGGCTCGATTATCGCTTCGGTTCCGGCCTTGCTGATGGCATTCGTGCAGTACGGAATCGGCAGCGCAACCATCGTCGCCATCGGCTACCTGGTGGTCAACATCACCTTCGGCCCGGTCATCGAACCCCGCATCATGGGCCGCGGACTCGGACTTTCGACCCTGGTCGTCTTCATGTCCCTCGTTTTCTGGGGCTGGGTACTCGGCCCGATCGGCATGCTGCTTTCGGTCGTTTTGACGATGATCGTCAAGATCGCTCTCGAAAGCCGCGACGATACCCGCTGGCTCGGCATCCTGCTCGGCAACCCGGAAGCACCGGAGGCCCCGGAACCGGATGAGGCCTGAGCAGTGAAAGTCACCCGCATCTATACCGGCACCGATGGCGAATCGCATTTTGAAGAGATCGAGGTTCCCTTGCAGGATGCCGGTGACATCGGCGCCCTGTCGGAAACCGTTGCGGCGACCGGCATCATCTTCCGCGAAACAGCCGGAACCTACGACTACAACTTCCACAATGCCCCGCAACGGCAATATGTTGTGATGCTCGAAGGCGAAGTCGACATCGAAATCGGTGACGGCACCGTACGACGCTTCAGCAGCGGCGACATACTGTTGGCCGAAGATACCACCGGCCGCGGCCATCGCAGCTTTGCCGTCAACGGGCAACCACGTAAGTCGCTGTTCATCACTCTCGACTGACCTGTCATACAAATCCCGGCAATTATCTTAGAAAAAAATAATTACCCGACTTATTGACTAAAGTATTTTTGGGATTATAATCCCAATTATGAAGAGCAAGATTGAACATAAACTGCAAGCGGCCGTTGTCAGGCTCCTCAAACCGTTGGTCCGCATCCTGTTACGAAACGGGGTCCCGTTCGGGGTTTTTGAAGAACTCGCCCGCTGGACCTACGTCGACGTTGCATTCCAGGAGTCGAGCCTGCCCGGCCGCAAACTGACTGATTCACGCGTTTCGATCATTACCGGTCTTTCGCGCAAGGAAGTGAGTCGGCTCAAGAAGATCGATGCTCCTGAAGATAACGAAGCAGCATTACGTTTCAACCGCGCCGCCCGGGTCATCGGCGGCTGGACCCGCGACCCACGCTTTCTGGATATGAGCGGACAACCTGCAAAACTTTCCCTGCAGGAAGGCGAAAATTCTTTTAATGATCTGGTTCGGGCCTACGGCGGTGACGTGCCGACGCGGGCCGTTTTCGATGAATTGCTCAGGGTAGGATCGATTGCCTCAACCGGTGAAGGGACTGTTGAACTCGTCGATCGCGCTTATGTTCCCAATACCGGTCTTTCCGAAAAAATAGAGATCCTCGGAACCGACGTCGGCGATCTGATCAGTACGATAGATCACAATATCGAAGCCGGCAGCGATCCGAAACGTTTTCAGCGCAAGGTCGCCTACGACAATATCCCCGAAGAAGCGGCTGCCACATTCCAGGTTGAAAGCGCCGAAAAGGCGCAACAACTGCTGGAAGAGTTTGATCGCTTCCTCGCGGCCCAGGATCGCGACCTCAACCCGGGCAAAAAGGGGACCGGCCGCAAACGGGTCGGTATCGGTGTTTACTATTTCGAAGAAGATAAGAAGAAGGAAGGTGAGTCGTCATGATGAATCGTCAATTCAAACTATTCACAGCTATCGTTATCGTCCTGTCCCTGACGATCATCACCGCCTGCGGCGGCGGTGGCGGCTCGGTGGCCGGTGGCGGCATCGGCGGAACCGGGATGATTGCTTCAGGAAGCGTAACCGAGAAGGGAAGTATAACTGTTAACGGAGTTAAATATAATGTCGAAGGCGCAAGCTTCGAGCGCGAAGACGAAGCGCCAATCATCCTTCCTGACGAAAGCGAAACTGAGACCCGTGTTGGCATGGTGCTCGAGGTCGAAGGTGAACTAGGTACGCCGAATAAAGCCTTTACGATTCGCTACGAAGATATCGTTGAAGGACATATCGATTCACTTGTCTCGGCGACGACCGAAGTAAAAGTTCTCAGTATCCTTGGACAGCAAGTCATTGTTGAAAACGGTTTGACTCAATTCGACGGATCACTTGCATTCGCATCTATCGAATTAGAAGGCGGGTTCATAGAGGTCAGCGGGTTCAGACGAGCAGACGGCAAAATTCAGGCGACCTATCTGGAAGACAGAACCTCGGCAACGCCGGCCGGCCGACTGGAAGTGAGGGGCCCGGTGACTGTCGTTGATGCTGATACCTTCATGATTGGCAGCCTCATGGTCAACTACAGCGGGACACCTGTCTTAACTGATAATACTGTTGTTGAAGTAAAAGGCGCCAGCTACACGAGTCCGACCCTCACTGCCTCGTCTGTTGAAATAGATACGACCCCTGGCTTGAGTTCTGAGAATTTTGACAATGCGGAAGTAGAGGGCTTCGTCCAGGGAAGTGAACCAATCAACCCAGGCGACACCTTCTTTGTGGATGGTCAAGATGTACTTTACGATGCCTTCACCGTTTTTGAAGGTGGCACAGCGGCCGACTTAGTCAATGGCACTAAAGTCGAGGCCGAAGGAGCTCTCTCCGGAGGAGTATTAACTGCTGATAAAATTACTTTCAGGGAAAACATCCGCATTGAGGGAAACGCCGTCAGCGTTGCGGGGACAGGACTGAATGGACAACTTCAAATACAAGGTCTAAATCATCCAACTTATCCGGATATTGTTATCGTATTCAGCGAAGGTGTAACGGAATTTAACGGGATTAACGATCTCATCGATCTGCAAAGCACATCCAATAATAATATTCGTGTACGGGCACGTTATTCGAGCATTGGAAACAATCTCGTTGCAACACGTATTGATAGCAGAGGGGCAGAAGATTCTATCTTGATTCTTCGAGCCCCTGCAACTTCAGCTGATTATGCCAACGAAACATCCATCGTTCTATTAGGGGACATAACCGATCCAAGTGATCCGTTAACAACTATCATCAATACGCCTTTATCGGGAATGGCCTATTCAGACGAAACAGACAATATATTCGCGAATGGTCGAGCTGGGTTTTATTCCGCCCTAACAATCGGGCAAGAAATCAAGGCAAAAGGATCTATTAATACTGTAGTCACGAATCCCGTTCCAACATGGACGGAACTACAACTTGAGTAATAAAAACTGAAATCATCTTATTGAATTGATATTGGTTGATAGGTCTCCACGGGAGGATTGAAAGGAGACCAAAAATGAAAGCACAAATAAAAAGAGTAGAACTGGCAAGTAAAAATTGGTGGACAGCTGTCCTGAATCTTGTTGTCCTGAGCATCGCAATTGTCATTCTCTCCGCCTGTGGCGGTGGTGGTGGCGGTGGCGGAACAACTGCCGGCAGTTCACCCGGCGTCACCAGCGGTGAAATCGAAGCCTTCGGTAGCATTGTAGTTAATGGCGTCAAGTTTGAAGTTGAAGGCGCTGAAGTCGAATTTGAACACGGCGTTACAACCATAATCAACAAAGACGATCCCGCTCGCACTCAAGAAGCACTCCTTCATGAAGGCATGCAGGTCGAAGTCGAGGTCGAATTCAATGATGATGGCCAGACTGGCACGGCAACCCGGATTATCATTGACGATGAACTCGAAGGTGAAGTAAAGACTCCCAACAGGTCGCCTAACGGTGTTGTAACCTTTACGGTATTAGGACAAACAGTTATCGCCATCCCCGGTATCACCACTATTGACGACACCCAGTGGGCGCAAGATCCCTCGAATATCGCAGATGGTGAATTTGTCGAGGTACACGGCCTGCCAGACGGCAATGGTAATATTCAAGCAACTTACATTGAGTTCAAGGCGGCTGACCTTGCAGGGTTTAACTCTCTTGGAAACGAAGGTGAGTTCGAGGTTACCGGTTTAATCGACAATGGGACCTTCGTTCTCGATAGCTATTTTGAGTTAAATGGTCAAGGAGTCAATTACGCACCTTCAGTTGTACTTGAAGGGATCGCTCTGGCCCCAGGCATGATGGTTGAGGTCAAAGGAACCTTTAATGCAAGTGGAGATGTCGACGCAAGAAGTATTCATATTGAAGATGGTCTTGGAGATAATTTTGTAAAAGTTGAAGTCGAAGGTCTGATTAGAGGACTTCCAGTAACACCAGGAACGAGTGGAAGCTTCAACATTGGCGGACAAGCTGTTGAGTATTCAGCTAACACCCTTTATTTCGGTGGAACCGTAGCAGACCTTGCTAACGGTGAGAAAATCGAAGCAGAAGGACCAATAGTCAATAATGTCCTCGTTGCAGTTAAAATAAAGTTTAAAGACAGCTTCCGATATGAAGGAACGGCTACTTACAATGCATCACAAGACACATTTACCATTAACATACCGACACCGACGCAAAATGTTTTCCAAACCATGACTGTTGTCTATGACGCAAGCGTTGCACGGAACGATTCCAGCTCTGCACTGAACGCTGACATAACAACAGAGTTTGAAATCAGAGCGCGGCAAGTCCTTAATCACTACCTCTTTGCTACCCGGGTAAAGGATGGGAATGGGAATAGTGACCGCCAAACTTTTGAAGCACCGGTTATGGCGATTAACGGTCCTGAAATTGAGATTCTCAAAGCTTCAGGTGGTGGCGGGATCATTCTTTTCGATACATCAAACCCAAACCTGTTAGATACGCCATTAAGCAACTCTGACTTCGAAATTGAGACGAATGACAGCAATCAGAAAGTAACACGCGCAACCTTCTTTGCAACACTCACAGAAGGGCAAACCGTTAAAGCTCGCTACGATTTGGGAGTGGAAGATCAAATCGAAATCGAACTTGATGAATAACCAACATCATCAACGGCCAACAAAAAAGGCGGGGCATTTGCCCCGCCTTTTACTTTAGAAACCGGCCGCCAAGCCATCCCCTCTTTTCAGATCATGCACCCCGACCTTACGACCATCCGGCAGAACCATAATCGCATTGACCCGACCGAGGACTGATCTTTTCTTCAACTCGTGGCCAAGCGTCAGCAGCTTCGCTTGCGTCTCCCGGTCGAAAGCTCCCGGCTCGTGATAAATGACGTCCGGCAGCCACTGGTGATGGAACCGCGGCGCCGCGACCGCCGCAGCGAGTGTCATCTTACGGTCGATCACATTGCTGATCACCTGGGCAACGGTGGTGATAATCGTCGAGCCGCCCGGCGAACCGACCACCAGGAAAAGCTCGTCATCTTTTTCGACGATGGTCGGCGTCATTGAACTGAGCATCCGCTTGCCCGGCTCGATGGCGTTAGCCTCGCCGCCAACCAGGCCAAACTGGTTCGGCACGCCCGGCTTGCTGCTGAAATCGTCCATTTCGTTATTCAGGAAAAAGCCGGCGCCTTCAACCATGACCTTGGAACCGAATGATCCGTTGAGGGTCGTCGTCACCGACACGGCATTCCCCTCGGCATCGACCACCGAGAAGTGGGTCGTCTCCAGGCTCTCGGCCGGCGGCAATGTTCCGGCGGAAATCTCGTTTGAAGGTGTTTTCTCGGCCATGGAGATCGGAGCAAACCTGCTCTGCAGGTAGGAACTGTTCAGCAACTGCGCAACCGGCACGGAGACAAAATCGGGATCACCGAGATAGACAGCCCGGTCGGCATAGACCCGGCGCTCAATCTCGGTCATGACGTGGGAACGCCGCCAGTCCTCCTGTCCCCAGTCGCGTAGCGGCCACGCCTCCAGTCCATGCAGGATCTGCAGCAGGGCAACGCCGCCGCTTGAGGGGGGCGGCATCGAGATGATCCGGTAGCCGTGATAATTTCCACTGACCGGCTCGCGCCAGACCGCGTGATAGCGATCAAGGTCATCCTGTGAGAACAGGCCACCACCCTGTTCCATCTCGGCGATCAATTTCGCCGCCGTTTCTCCGGCATAAAAACCGGCCCGGCCCAGATCACGGATCCGGACCAGGGTCTCGGCCAGGTCATTCTGAAAGATCCTGTCTCCCGGCCGCCACGGACGATCAAAACGGACGATGGGCGGCGGCATTCGGTTGAGCTCCGCCAGCATCCGCTGATAGCGATTGAACTTTTCGGACTGGCGTGGCGTCAATTCAAAACCCAGACGCGCCAGACTGATGGCTGGCTGAACAATTCTTTCCCAGTCAAGTCGACCGAAACGCCGATGCAGTTGGACCATGCCGTCGACCGTGCCGGGGACTCCGGCGGCAAGGTGCCCGTCAAGACTCAGCCGCGGAATCACATCTCCATCCGGATCGAGATACATGTTACGGCCCGACGACAATGGTGCCTTCTCGCGAAAATCGAGGGCATCGGTGCTGCCGTCGGAAGTCCTGACAACGGCAAATCCGCCGCCGCCGATATTACCGGCCCCGGGGTAAGTGACTGCGAGGGCGAACTGAACAGCGACCGCCGCATCAAAGGCGTTGCCTCCGTTCTGCAGTATTTCAACCCCGACCCGGGTCGCTGCCGGATGATCGGAAGCGACCATGAAACTGCCGTCAGCAGTCAGGCGCGCATCTTTATCACCCGGTCCTGCTGTTACACAAGAGGTAAGGAATAGAATGCAAAAAAGGATTATCGCAACGTTCAACTTTGAGTAAACCTGCTGATTCATACTATTACTATAAGGGACTGTCGAGACTTCGCAAGCCCCTTCCCCGGCTTGACCGACCCGATAGCTCTGATAACCTTTATATGAATTTTGCAAACGGAGAGCGATCATGAAAAAGTCATTTTATATATTTCTCCTCAGCCTGTTAATGATGCCGATGATCAGCACCGCTGAAACAACGAGGCTGCCGAGCGACACGTTTTTCAACTATCAACTTCCCGGCGCCAATTGGCAGGCGTCAACCGAACCACCGCAACTGGCAATCGATGCCATGTATGTTGATCTCGTGCACGGCAAGGAGAAAAAAGGGGAAGTGTATGACCCTGAAAAACTCCGAACAATGTCGGTCGAGTTCCTTAAGACCAACAACCTTTATATCTACAATGAAGACACCGAAGCCTACCTGATGGTCAGCATCTCACCGTATAACGAGAAGGAAGGGATCCCGACAAAACGGCAGATAAAATCGTCGGCAAAATGGGCCCTCAACGCGATTACCGAACATGCCGAGGTCAGCGATCTGTCATCCTATTCATCGTCGGTCGAAGATATTGACGTTGAGGGAATGAAATACGCCGCAAAAATTGATGCCAATTATCCGTTGTTTGGCGACCCACACCATTTCACAGGCATCATCGGATATTCTCATCCATACTGGGTCTTTCTCTATTACAATGATAAACTCAAGAGGGAGCAGGATCTGGTTGAAATGAAAAGACTGCTCAACTCGATTGAATTTTCGACGAAGTAAAAAAAAAGCGAGGCCATAACATGCAAGAGAAACGAAAATTTCACCGCGTTCCCTTCCAGTGCCAAACCCAGGTCAAATGCGGCAATAGAACATACAGCGGGGAGCTTCTCGATATTTCAATGAAGGGAGCCCTGCTTCTGGTCCGCGATC